>JBFJVP010000217.1:0-5447 GCA_041624075.1 Thermoplasmatota archaeon
GGCTCTTAATGCGGTCTTCTACGCCGGCGACCTTCTCGTCCACGAACCGCAGCTGCTGCTTCTCCTCATCGAGTGATTTGCTTAGCGTCGATACCTGGCCCGTGAGCTCCTCGATCTTGGCTGACGGAGGCGCGCGACCTCCGGGGGGTCCGCCGGCTCTTCGGGGCCTGGGCCCGGCGGGTCGTCGCTGGGCTGGTGACACGGCGGTCGCCTTGGCCTGGTCGGCAGACGGCTGACGCTGGGCGGCGTTGTCGCCAGGGCGAGGTTTCGGGGGGCTGGGTTTTGGTTTCGCCATTGAGTCGTCCGCCCGCGCGCGACGGCGCCCGCGGTAATGCACGTCTTGAGCTTGGTTCGGCCCCAATGGCCTATAGGCCTACGGGCCCGGCGAGGGGAGGGGGCTGGCCGCCACGGGACCGATGGGCATTGGTCCCGGCAGCACCGGGTTTAAGTAGAGCGACCAGCCCCGGAGCGGCCCCTCGGCCGCTCCATTTCATCGTGAACCCGCGTGGCGTGGTGCTGCATCAGCCAGCGCAGGACATGGTACAGGGGGTCAAGGGGGAATCCGGCTCAAACGATTTCCAGGTGCCAACCGCAGAGGGCCCCTGAGTGTTGGATGTGGATGAGAGGTATTGGTTAGGAGATGCGAGGGATGGGAAAGGGGTAGAGGGAAGAGGTGGGCTAACGCCCGTTCCAGGTAACTTGCTTCGATTAGTCGAGGACGACGATGGTCTTGACGCCGTACGAGTTGGGCGTGCCAAACCCGGTCTGGACGCTGGCCCCCACTTCTGGCTCAAGCAGCAGGCGCACGTTGTCGCGGGGCTCGAACTCGGCGCTCTGGGCGGTCAGATCGATCGTGAGCTTGACCAGGTCGCCAGCCGTCATGACGGGTGCGGCGGACGTAAACGAACTGTCCGCGTCGCGAATGGCCGTGACGTTGAACTGGTTGGCGGCGGGGGTCGCCGTGTCAGCGTGGCTGAGAATCGCCAGAACCGTCCCGTTGCTCATCTGGAGCTTCAGTTGACCCAGGTCCACTTCGCTGGCACCGGGGGCAAGAGAGAGGTACATGTCGAGGTCCTTGAGACCGGCATCGCTGGTCGCGTCGCGGCGGCCGACGATGCTGTCAATGGCGAGGTTGCTCGAAACCTGCTCCGTCGCTTCGCTGCCCGTCCGGCTGCTGCGTTCCTGTAGTTTGCCACTCATGTCGATTAGCACGCCTGCCGCGATCGCCGCCACCAGTACCGTGGCGATGAACACGATCATCGTTCCAATGCCCACCTGGGCCTTGTTGTCCATCCTTGTCTTCTTGAGGTCCTTCCGGCGCTGTTCCATCAGTTCACCTTGAGCTAACGTTGGGCCGATAGACTCTAAGTCACCATTGGAAAGTGGTCGTGCCCAGTGGCGGGATGCGCCAGCCAGTGGGACCCGCACAAACGCCCCACCAGGGGATCGTTTTGCGCCGATTGACATCAGAAGCGCCTGGGCGTTTTGGCGGCCCCCTCCTGTTGGCGGGGTTTGAAGGTGGCCCAAATCGTGCCCAAGGCCCCCTGGGCGGGATTGGAGGGGCTCAGGGCGATCCAAGCCGGGCCAGGCCATCCCAGCAGCCAGCCACGACCAAAGGGTCCTGGCGCGTGCCAAGTGGCACCGGGCACCTGCACGGGGCCGCGCACACGGGCGACGCCGGGCGTGCAGCGCGCAGAATCGGGGGGTTGGGTTAGCCGCCGACTCAGCCCGACCGGATTCAGTTCCCCGGACTTGCCGAGCCACGCAGAAAACGCGGCGACTGCCGGGCGCCCGGGCCAGGGGGCCCACGCACGGTTACTCGACCAGGCTCAACTGCACGATCTTGGCGGAGCCCAAGTTGTGGGGGACCTTCCAGACGTTGGCGGCAAGCGCTTGGCCGTCCCTCTGCTGGATCTCAAGCTCTTGGCCCGGGCCCGCCACCCAACCATTGGCCTTGAGGGGAAGCTCCAATTCCACCAAGTCGCCCCGGTTCAGCAGGGGTTGATCGATCTGAAAGGACCCATCCGAGTCACGCACCGCCTCGGCAGTGTAGGCCCCGTTGGCCGGTGCACCAAGGTAGTTGAGCGTCGTGGTTGCGCCGGGACCGTCGATGACGAGTGCGATGTTTCGCAGATCCACGCGTTCCACAGCGGGCATCACGGTCACCAGGACGTGCACGCTCACCAGGTCCCCGGCCTCCACGCGTCCGTAGGCGCTGCGGGATTCCAGGAATTCCCCGCGCGAGTCGGACGCCTCAATGGTTTGCTCGCCTTGGCTGCGCAGGATGTCGGCGCCGTCGACTAGAAGGTAGGCTGCTCCAAGGGCTGCGAGAACTGCCATGACGGCCACGGCTGCCGTCAAGGGTTCCGCCCAGCGGTTGCTGCCGTCGTCGGCCCGCCGACCCATGGTGAATCCGGTGCCTCGTTTGTCCGCCATGGGTGTCGCTCCAGGGTGGGCCTGTCTTGAAATCCAACTCGGCCCGGGGCTGGATGAATGATCGTGAGGGGGTTGCACGGATACCCAAGGGGGTCCGGCATGGCCAGCGCCTCTGGCCAGGCTGAGATCGAGGGGGAAAACGGCAGAGGGTGGTAGGAGTTGATGAATGAAAGTGAAGTTATGAAGGAAAGAGAGGAAAATAGGAGGAGTGGCCTTGGCCCTTGGTTCGATTCAGGCCCCAGTCTTACTGGAGCACAAGAACCGTCTTTGTGCCAAAGGACGTGGGCGTCGCGAAGCCGCTCTGGGTCGAAGCGCCCACCTCGGGCTGCAGCTCGATGCGCACGGAGTCGCGCGGCTCGAACTCAGCCGTGTTGTCCAGCAGATCAATGGTGATCTTGACCAAGTCGCCTGAGGTCATCACGGGCGCGGCGCTCGTGAACGAGCTGTCCGCGTCACGGATGGCAGTCACGTTGAACTGCTCGTTGCCAGGGTCGGCCACATCAGCGTGGCTGATGGTCTTGAACACGGTTCCGTTGCTGAGCTGGATCTTCAACTGACCCAAGTCCACTTCCGAGGCGCCCGGAGCCAGGGAGATGTACAGGTCAAGGTCCTTCAGACCAGCGTCGGTGGCAGCGTCGCGGCGACCCACGATGCTGTCGATCGCGAGGTTGCTGGACACTTGCTCGGTCGCTTCACTTCCGGTGCGCTGGCTGCGCTCCTGTAGCTTGCCACTCATGTCGATCAGAACGCCGGCTGCGATCGCCGCCACAAGGACTGTGGCGATGAAAACAATCATCGTTCCAATGCCCACTTGGGCCAGACTATCCATCTTTCGTCGGTTGTTGTTGGTGCCCATCGGTTTCACCAAGTCGACCCTAGCCGCGGTCGAACTAAACACCACATGGAAAGTGGGAATGCCTGAAACGTGTTCATTCCCTGTATTGATACACTCCCAAAAAGGGAGCTAATCCCCCAATTTTTGGTTGGGCGGGTGCGGCCTTGGGGGCGGCCCACCGCGCTGTTTGCACGGTGGACCGCCGAGCCTGTCGATGGGTCTCCAACAGGAGTGGAAGGGGGGCCGGAGCGCCGGAAGGATGTGGCCCGCGACCCCCTCTGAACCATGCATCGGTGCTGGGTGCGCATAACTGCCCATGACGCGGGCGGGGCGCCCCAGTGGCTGCGCGTCTGCCAGGCTCCAGCCCCAAACTCCTGGCGACCCCGGGGACCCTTGTGGGGGGTTATTGGGCCCTGAGGCAGCATCAACGGGAGGCCGTTGGCCTGCGGGGAGTCCAGATTGGGCCCAGTCGGTCCTCGGGTGGCTTGGGTGGTCTTGCCAACACCTGGCACGTCGGGATTGGCTGGCGGGCCTTGGCATTCACGGGTTACTGGGTCAGCCATGCTCGATGCGGGTGGGGCTTTGTTGAGCCGGGCCTGGGGCGTGATGCGCCTGCGGGAGCCGGGGGCTGGCTCGGGGGAGAACGGCGGGGTGCCATGGGACGGCGATCTGTGCGCCTGCGGGTTGGCTGAACTGCGCCGGGCATGGCAGCAGTCACGGCGGCTAGGCCTTGGAGAAACGATTGGTTCGCCCAGCTTCTCGCGCGCCCGCGCGTGGGGAACTGCGGCTCTACGGGCGTGCTTGCGTACGCGTGGCGCGCATGCCGGAGCCTCTACAGTGCGGTGCTTGAAGCTGGGGCTGGAGCCGCAGGGCAGCGCTGCGCGCCTGGGAGCCGGCGTCGGCTTGGATTCAGGCTTGCGCGAGCTTCGGGCTTGCGCGAGCGCTACCAACTCCGGGCCCGGTTATGGGCCCAGCTCAAGCTGGGTGCTTCGGGCAGCGATCCTCACCGGCCGTGCGCCTTGCCTACGGGCGGGCCTCCGGCTGATGGAGCGCCCAGCAAAACCTACCACCACGAGGCGCCGCCTAGTCGAAAGCCAAGGCGGGCAAGCGAACCGGTAGAATCAATGAATCAGAGATCAGGACCCGTATTGCCCGGGCGATTGCTGCTCGGGCGGTTGTTCTTTGGGAAGGGACGCCTGGAAGTACTGGTCCAGGGCCTTCGATACGGTATCACTGATCGACTGCTTCGAGAGCAACCGGTGTCGGTGAAGCTTGAGGTGCAAATGGAGTGGAATGTGGAACTTGCACTCCTTGAGGTCATCGAGCGAGTCGGCCCCTGCGAAATCATCGGTCATTTCCGTCCCCTTCATCGCCGGACAAGCCGGGATGACTGAAGCTTTGCTCCCAGCACTAAAGGCACCCCTTGCGCGGGTGGGTCGGCATTGCGGCCCATACCGGCCCGGGGGATTTCATCCCTTTACCCCACGGCGCTGCCCCCTAAAAGCCACGGGGGACGTGCAGGCCTTGACCACCTGATGCACGCAAGAGCGCTGGCCAGGCAGCAAATCTGCTGGAGCGGGGCCCGGCCCAGCCAGGCGGCACCCATCATCGGCCGTTTTGCCATGCATGGGCACCGGGGCCCTCCTTGAATTGGAGCCACACCCCAGCCGGATTCAGGGGAACTCCACCCCCTGAGGGACTCGCACTTGAATGTTTGGGGTCCCGGTTATGTATGGTGAAGCGCCCGAGAGCAGGTTTGTCCCCGGGTGCGACGGACCTCCTCCGCCCGCTCGGACCAGACGTTCCAGGTGACGAAGATGATGACGCACGAAGAACTCATGGGAATCAAGAAGCCCGACATGAACGAACTGAAGGAAGTGAAGGTGAAGCTCCCGGTTCGCCAGCTCTTGAAGCTGCACTACCTGAAGCTGACGTCCAGCCGCACGTTCAGCGAGGTCGTGACTGAGGCGCTCGCTGACTACTTCAACCAGTTCGAGAACCAAGGCGGCCAGTAAGCCGTCCGTGCTCGCGACGTTCCTCGTTACATTCACCAACTCCGCAAGCCCTGGGGCCGCCGTCGAGGTGGCCCCTTCCTCGCACCACCCTCCGCCGCTTCATCCCCCAGAACCCAACCCAGCCGAAGCGCGCGCCCGCGCGCCGAGGCCAATCCCCCCAC
>JBFJVP010000218.1:0-5445 GCA_041624075.1 Thermoplasmatota archaeon
CCAACGCTTGCATACGCAGGACAAGGCCTTGTGGGCCTTGTCCATCGGTGGGAATCCCTGTGGCTTCCCAACGCTTGCATACGCAGGACAAGGCCCTTCGGGCCTCGTCCACCGTCGTGAAGCCCTTCGGGCTTCCCAACGGTCCCATGGGGTAGCTTGGATATCCTGAAAGCTTGCGGAGCTTTTGACCCGTGTTCGAATCGCGGTGGGACCGCTCCTTTTCCCCCTCAATTCAATTTCTTTTTGCAATGGACTTTTCTGGGCCCTAATGATCTGATTTGGTAGCCTTGGCTTCGCCTCGAGGGTCATGCAGTATAGTCTTTGCGGGGTGCCAAGGCGAAAGGTCTTAGCACTCAGGCGGCCAAGGAAGGCCCATGGGAGAGCGCCGTCGTGTCGACCTGTATTGTGAAACTTGCCAGGAGGTCGCCCGGGCCGTCGTGTCAGAAGCCGATCCGGGCTCCTGCGAGTGCACGGTCTGCGGCACGGTCCAACTGTTGATGGTGCCTGTCGACGAATAGCCTACCAAACATCATCTAGGTCAAGCTCCCGCTTGGCCTTCTTATCCCCACCCGACTCGGGGCCCTTCGGGGCCCCGTCTTCTTTTGATGCTCCCTCGCTGGCGGCGCTCCGGCGCGCCTCGATCTCCTCGATGCGATCCAGCAGGCCGGCCGGCCGCCGCTCGTCCTCCGCAGCTGGCTTGCGGGGCTCCGGGTTTGGCACATGGTTTCGACCCCGCATCGTCCCATAAGGTTTGGCAAGCCCAGAACGCTTTCACAGGGTCGCTGCTGGCGGGCCCGTGCCCCGTGCAGTCGTGCTCGACTTCGATGGCGTACTCGCCCAATCCATGCAACTTCACGCCGAGGCCTATCGCAGGGTCCTCCAACCGTGGGGTGTTCACATCTCGGACGAGACGATCTTTGACCGGGAGGGTGCTCGCAGCGAGACCATCATTGAAGAACTGCTGGTCGCCGCCGGGCACAACCCATCCAAGGGCGAAGTGCAAGCCCTCGCCAATGGCAAGCAGGAGGCGTTCAAGGCACTCGGGCCCAGCCCGTTGTACCCTGAGGCGCCGGCCACGGTCCGGCGGCTGCGGGATGCCATACCCAAGCTTGGGCTCGTGACGGGGACTCGCAGGGAGAACCTAGAGCGCCTCATCCCGGATTTGCTGCCCTTGTTCGACGCCGTCTTGGCGCAGGAGGATTACTCCCATGACAAGCCGCACCCGGAGCCCTATGCCCTGGCTGCCGCAAAGCTAGGTGTGGATCCGAATTCGTGCGCCGCCTTGGAAAACGCGGTCCGGGGCGTCAGGAGCGCCCGGGCAGCAGGTTATGCTCATGTGCTGGGGATTACCACGACCATGGCAGGCCAGGCGCTGCTGGATGCCGGCGCCGATGCCGTGGTGGAAACCCACGTCGAGGCGGCCCATTGGTTGATTGCCCGGTGCGGTCGGAACTGATTGTCATCCCCGCGACGGGGCACCTAGTCGTTTTTCCTACTGTAAGGCAGGTCGACAAGCCATCGCCTATGGTCGTTTTGATCCCTGGTGTGCGTTCCTATTCGACTGGTTAGACAGGATCGTTACACAAGGACACTATTATGTATATACCACGGCTATGCGAAGCTTGCCCCCGGGGCGCTGGTCGGTCGGCCGGCACTCGTGGGCACGGCGCGCACTGCGCGCTACCTCAAGGAAACGGAGGTGAATGAACACATGATGCTAGGTAACCTTCCGACGCTACCCGCCCTCGGCGACCTCGACAGCGACGGCAACACCACCACGACCGGCGACGAGGCTTAAGCCCTCCGAGCTTGTCTGATGGGCCTTCGGGCCCTGCTTTACTTACCCTCTTCCCTCCCATTTTATGATGCTTGTGATAAGCACAGACCACCTTTTTGAAGTGTCCTTCTTGCGGGCCCATAGGTGACCATGGATTCGGTGAACATTCCCGGCAGCGAGGACTTCACTCCTTGGGTGGAGCGGCTGGCAGGGATGGCCCAGTCCGCGCGGGAACTGGATGCTTTTGAGGTCCGTGCCGACAGCCACGAAAACCGGCGCTACCTGATCCGAAACGGCGAGCCGTGGACGGTTCGCTACGGTCGCGTGCATGGCGTGGGACTACGGGTTTTCGCGGGGAAGGGTTCCGGCTACGCGTACACCAACGACTTGTCTGACGGGTCGCTGCGGGCGACGCTGGATCGCGCCACGCGGCTGGCCGTTGCCAACGCCCGTTCTGCGTGGGCCACGTTCGAGCAGCGCATTGAGAACGATCGTCGAGTCACGTACAAGCCGGCCGTGACCGATCATCCCCATGAAGCCGAGTTGGCTGATGTTTTGGCGCTGCTGCGTCGCGCCGACGATCAGATCAAGGCGGAGGCTCCGGGCGCCACGACACAAGTCGCCCTTGGTGCCCGCCGGGGTCGCTCGGTGTTGGCCAATTCGGCGGGCGGCTGGGTGGAGAATGAAACCCTGGTGTCGACGCTGATTGGCCAGTCGATGCTCCAGGATGGGGGCCGCATTGGCAGTGGTAATGCGTGGCGCAGTGGCGAGCGGGGTTTGGGCGACTTTGAGGATCGCGGGGGTCCGGAGGCGCTGGGCGTGGAGGTCGGTCAGCAGACGCTGGAAAGTCTCGATGCTGTTGCCGTGGCTCCTGGCCGGTACCGTACGCTGTGCGACAACGAGTTGACTGGGGTGCTGGCGCACGAGTCGTTTGGCCATCTCACCGAGTTTGATCTGGTTGCCTGTGGGTGGAGCGTCTTGCAGGGCAGGCAAGGGGAACGCTTGGCGCGCCCGGAGGTGACGATCAAGGACGTGCCGGTTGTCCAGGATCGGCCCCGTGACGGTGTGGCAATCCCGTTGGATGCGGAAGGGTCTCCGGGTCGTGATGTGACGTTGCTGGATCAGGGGGTTCTGCGCGAATTCATGCATACCCGGGAGAGTGCTGCGGACCAGGGTGTTGCGCCCACGGGGAGCGCACGGGCGCTCAATGTCCAGCATCAGCCCATCGTTCGCATGCGCAACACCTACGTGGAGCCAGGAGAACTGGAGTTGGACGAGGCCCTCGAACTGGTTGGCGATGGCGTCTACCTGATCGGCGGGGCCGGCGGGGCGCCTCGCTGCGATGGCAGCTTCACATTCACCAGTACGCGTGGCTATGAGGTCAAGGGTGGCCAGAAGGGTCGCCCGATCAAGATGGCCACGATTCACGGTAATGTCCTCGATTTCCTTCAGAATGTGGAGGGCGCCACGCGGGACTTTGACATCAACAGTACGTTCTTCGGGGGCTGTGGCAAGTGGGATCAACCCATGCTCCACGTCGGCTATGGTGGGCCCCATGTGGTGGTCTCCGATGCCTTGGTGGGAGGGCAGGGCGCGTGAGGGACGCCGATGAGTTGCTCTCCATCAGCCAGCGCGTCGTGGCCGAGGCCCTGGCGCGGGGTGCGGATGCTGCTGAGGCGTATGTGAGCGAGTCGCGGCGCCTGATCATTGCGTGCCGGGGCGAGTTTGCGGCTCCCCGCGAGAGTCACGGTATCGGCGTGGCCGTCCGCGTTGCCGTTGGTAAGCATGTTGGTGGCGCCGGTGGCTCGGGCCTGGATCAGGTGGCCTCCCTGGTAGATGCAGCGCTCTTGGGGGCGCGAAACTCCCCTGCGAGTTCTCGTTTTTCTGGCTTCGCGGAACCCCTGGAGGCGCCCTTGCCGCCGACCCCCGTGGACCCTACGCTGCGGGACCCTGACCCGATGCGGTTGGAGGATTTGGCTCACCTCGCGGTGGATGCCATGCAAACGCCTTACACGACCTACCGCGACTTCACCATTGGAACCCTGTTCAGCCGTTTTGCGGTCAGCAACAGCCAAGGGGTTTCCACGTGGGATCAGCGCGGTCAGGAGGTTGTCTCCATGGAAACGCGGGTGACCCGGGGCAGTGAGGATCGTACGGCGCGGGACACGGCCCACACGCCCGGGCCCGTCACGGCGCAAGTGGATGTGGCGGCCATGGCCGAGCAAGTGGGCGAGCGGGCGCGTTCTGCGCTTGGCGCCCAGCCTCTGGAGGGTCGCGTGGATACTGTCATCTTCGCGCCTGGGCCGGCGGGCCAGGTGGCCAAGTTGTTTGCCGAGGGCCTGGTAGGAAGTCTGGTTCAATCCCGTCAGAGCGTCTTCGCCAACCGGCTGGGCGAGGAGGTGGCTGCCCCGGTTGTCACCCTTCGCGACGCCCCGAATGAGCGGACGCAGATGGCGCGCGTGGACCACGAGGGCACGCCCGTTCAGAACGTGAACTTGGTTGAAAAGGGCCAGTTGGCAGGCTTCCTGCATGACTGGACCAGTGGCGCCGGGGCGGGTTCCAGCGCCAACGGGCGTGGGGTGCGGCCTTCCGATTGGATGGGTGGCGTGGGTATCCAGCCCATGCACCTCAGCCTCCGGCCAGGCAATGCTTCCCACAAGGACCTGCTTTCCAGTGATTCGCGCGCCGTCTACGTCACGGATCCGCTGGCAGGCATGTTCACCGCTAATGCCAGCACGGGCGACTTCAGCGTCGTCACCCCGTACGCATTCCTCGTGGAGGGGGGCGAGGTGGTCCGCGCCCTGCCCCACACGACCATCGGGGGAAATGCACATCAAGTGCTGGCGGCCGTTGAAGCCGTGGGCCGGGACGCTTTTCCAACGGCGAGCGGTTCGTTCCCGGCCATTCGCGCCAAGGGGGTATCATGCGCAACCTGACTGTTCCAACCATCACCGACTCGAAGCGGTTCTTTCCCAAACCTGAACTCCTGACGCCCCTGGAGCGGCGCTGGCTGGAGGATGGCTACGGGGAAATCTGGAATCCTGAGCAGGAGGCCTGGGAGTATGCCCACCCGATCTGCCTGCATGTGCTGGACGCGCTCGAGAAGGGCCTGGATTTGGACCAGATGGCCGAGGAATTTCCTGAGTTCGACAACCCGCCCATCACGCGGACAGCCGCCAAGAAGCTGGCGCGCAAGTACATCTGGCAACTGGTGCGGCGAGGTCACGTGCACTTGGAACTGGAGCAGCCCCCAGATGTCTTCAACGACCGGTATCGCCGCGTGCGTGAGCTGGGCCGGGGTGGCTTGGGGATTGCCAGCTTGTGCGAGGACATGCAAGAGGGCGACCGTCTGGTGGTGGTCAAGCACCCGTGGGGTGTACTCAACAACATCAAGAGTGGCCAAGAGTGCTTGGCCATGGAAATCGATGTGTTGTCCCGGTGTGACCACCCGGCACTGCCGCGGTTGTACGACAGCTTCGTGCGCGACGGACTGCTGCACATGGTGCGGGACTTCGTTGACGGCGAGCCGGTGCTGAAGACGTACAAGGGCAAGGGAATCAAAGATCGCGCCGAGCGCCTCGATGTGGCCCGCCAGGCGGCAAGCGGCGTCCACCACCTTCACGAGCGCGGTTTCCTGCTGCTGGATGCGGGCCCCGCCAACTACATGC
>JBFJVP010000219.1:0-5403 GCA_041624075.1 Thermoplasmatota archaeon
CTCCACCTGGCATCCATGCGCCAAAACGTATTGCTGGTCGGGCCCAGTGGTTCGGGCAAGACCACCAGTGCCCGACAGGTGGCGGAGGCACTCAAGTTGGACTTCCAGACCGTCAGCCTCGGCCCCACGATCACCGAAACCCGGATCTTTGGTTACCAAGACGCGACGGGAAAGATCGTCAAGACGCCGTTTCGCCGCGTCTACGAGAACGGCGGCGTGTTCGTCTTTGATGAGTTTGACAACGCCAACCCCTTGGTCCTGAACGCCATCAACAGCGCCCTCGACGCTGGTTTTGCAACCTTCCCGGACAAGTTCGTGGAGCGCCACAAGGACGCCATCTTCATCTGCACCGCCAACACGTTTGGCCGCGGCGGCGACCGGTTGTACGTCGGCCGAAACCAGTTGGATGCCTCCACGCTGGAGCGTTTTGTGGCCGTCTACTGGGATTACGATGAAGAGATGGAGCGGAAGCTGGCTGGTGATGACGCCTGGGTGGACCATGTGCAAGCGGTGCGCCGCGCCGTGGCGGCCAAGGGCGTGTCCCACATCGTGAGCCCCCGGGCGTCGATCAAGGGAGCCAAGCTGCTTGCGGAAGGCTTCGACTGGCACGACGTTGAACACATGGTTCTCTGGAAGGGATTGGATGAGGACATCGTTGCGTCCGTTATGGATGCGGCCCAGGTGCCTGATCAGGCAGCAGCGGTGGAGTCGGTCAAGCCCAAGCGAGCTCCGGACGCCATCGATCAGGTAATCGCCAGGCGGCGGTAGGCGTGGAACCCACGACGACGGTGCGCCACTTCGCGGGCTTGGGCGAGTTCCTGCGCGCTGCCAGCGGGCCCAGTGACTTGGCGGACGACCAGCGGGCCAGCCGCGTGGAGGGATTTGGTGACTGGTATGGCACCGACGCCTTCGAGGAGGCCCTGGGGTTGGGGCGCACGGGCTGGATCGAGGGTGCCCGGTCGTTGGCGGAACGAAAGCGCCGCGTACGGGCGCTCGTGCAGCTTCGCAACCACTTGCCCACCATTGAATACGACATGCACGGCATCGAACCCGACGTGGGGCGCTACTTGCAAGGCCATCCTCGCTGCATGCTCAACGTCTGCCCGGCCATCAGTGCTCCTGCAGGCCGGCAACTCATCACGGTCGCCGTCAACGTGACTGCTTCCAGTTCGACGGGGCCCCAGGCGTACAAGAACCGGGGCGCGGCCGTTCTGGCGTTCGTGGAAGCCATGGAGCAATCGGGCCACGCTGTCCGGGTCGTCGCCCAGGAAGCCGTGCGGCCGCCAGGCTCGACGGGCCGCAGCCGTGACCAGGATCGGTACCAGGTTGAGGTGTTGCTGAAGGACCACAACCAGGCCTTGGATGCCTCGCGCCTGGCGTTTGTCCTTTGCCACGTGTCGTTCCTGCGGCGGCTGGTATTCAGTCTGAAGGAGACGGAGGCACCTGCCATTCGTCGCCGCTTCGATTTCGGTGGCGCCGGCAAGTACGGCGTGGCGTGCGCTCCAGCAGTTGATCAGGAGTTTGACGTCTACGTGCCGGCCATCAAGCCTCGCAGCGACGTGGACTGGAGCAGCCACGCGGCTGTCACGAAGTGGGTGGCCCAGCAACTGACGCGCCAGAATGTCCCCGTCGAGGTGCTGTAAACCCCAAGCTGGCCCAACGGGCGCTTACACCCTTGTGGTGAGAGCGTTTGAATGACTTCTGACGCACCACAGTGGACCACGGGGTCCGTGAACCGAGTGCCGGGCCGGCCCACGGACCACGCCGTTGCCGTAACATGTATGTGCGCCCTCGCCTGGGCGCAGCCGTGAACCTGAAGGCCCTGGTGTGGGGTGGTCTCTTCACGGCTGCTGGCGTAGCCGTCGCCACGTCGTGGCTGCCGGGCACGGCCGGCATGGGCCTGGGGCCCCGCCTGGGGGCGACCACGCTGCTGATCACCTTTGGCCTGACGCTGATCGCCATGGCCAACGCGAGCTGGTTTCTGCGCAAGACCACACGCCCCGAGGACTACAAGGGTGGCTGCCCCGTGGGCGAGAGCTGCGCCAAGTGCGGCTCGTTCAACATGAAGCCCAGGTCCGTGTGCCGCAGCTGCGGCGTCAATTTGGCCGACGCCTCGGCCTCCGTTCGATCCGAAGCGCTTTAACAGCCACACGAGTCGGCGGCATCGCGCCCGGGCCGTGAACTGGCTCGGCGACACCCCTTGCCCCGTCGACAAGCCAACCTTCGGTTGCCTCGTCGGCGGCCCGGACGCTCACTGCGTTCGCATCCGCCCCGTTGGTGTAGCGGCCAATCATCCCAGCCTTTCAAGCTGGTCACACGGGTTCAAATCCCGTACGGGGCACTTTCTCTCTTCTGGTCACACGGGTTTAAATCGGGCGGCGGAGCTTTGCTTCGTCGCCTTCGTGGAGCCCTGGAGGGGCTTCACGGCCATTCGGGGCGCCTTCATGCTCTCGTCGTTCTGGGTTCGGGTGGCGGGCTGACATGGTCTCACGCACGGCGGCTGCGGGCCGGAAGGGTCCGGGTGGGCCTGGGGTGCGTCGCCCTCCTTTTACTACCCGGTTTTGCCACATTATTGGGCATGGTGAGTCATGCCTTGGACATCGAGGGCGCCTGCCGGGTGATCCGCTCCATGGAGGTGCGGGGTGCCGAGTCGATTGGGCTGCTGGCAGCCGACGCCTTGGCGCTACACATGCAGGGCACCAGCGGCAACCTGGATGAAACACGGGTTGAAGCTGCCCTGGCTGCCCGGCGACTCCTGGAAACGAGGCCCACGGCGGTCACGATCCGGCACGCCGTGCGCACGGTCATGGACGCTGTGGGTGCAGCGCCCAACGCACGCGCGGCTCGTGAGGCAGCGCAGGCCGCTGCGCACCAGTACCGGGAGGACGTGGTGCAAGCCCAGCGCGACGTGGTGGCTCACGGTGCCATGCTCATGGGCACTGCCAAGGCGGTTTTGACTCACTGCCATTCCAGTACCGTCGGCCACATCCTCGTGGAGGCGGCGCGGCGCGGCGCGGACTTGCATGTGTATGCGACGGAAACGCGGCCTTTCCAGCAGGGCTTCATCACGGCCAATGCCCTAGCCGAGGCCGGGGTGCCTGTGACGCTGGTGGTGGATTCGGCGGTCCACGATGTGCTGCGGGACAACGCCGTCGATCGGGTGTTGGTCGGGGCTGACACGATCACAGCTGACGGGTCGCTGTTCAACAAGGTGGGTACGGCCAGCGTTGCTGCTTTGGCCCGCATGCA
Organism: Thermoplasmatota archaeon; assembly: GCA_041624075.1. Lineage (GTDB taxonomy): Archaea > Thermoplasmatota > E2 > JACPAO01 > JAHFTW01 > JBFJVP01. The sequence continues at coordinate 3,250 of JBFJVP010000219.1, forward strand.
CAAGGTGCCCTTCTACTGCGCCAGCACGCGCTTCAAGTTCACCGACCAGCGTCCTGACGAGATCACCATTGAGCAGCGGTCGGCCAAGGAGATCGATCCCCTGGGTCGGTTGCACCCGGATGTGCGCGTGGACAACCCGGTGTTTGACCGCACGCCGCCGGCGGATATCAGCCGTATGATCACCGAGTACGGGATCCTGAAGCCGGGTGAGGCGGTGCGGCGCTGCACGGCGCACCTGCCGGGCTTGGAGGTGCCTGCGTGACCGGCGAGGTGGTGGCCACGTACGAGTTGGATGGCTCGTTTCCATTGGCGGATGCTGCGCGTGTGGTGGCCATGGAGCAAACCACGGGAACCTGGACCAGGGTGGCCAAGCGGCGGGGCAGTCTGGAGGACCAGTTGGCGGGCCGGGTGGAGTCGGTGCATGCGGATCCCGTCCCGGGGCGGCCAAATCGTGGCACCGCCAGAATCAGTTATCCCGTGGAGATCTTCGAGGTGGACAACCTGCCCGGGTTTCTGGCCATCGTGGCCGGCAACCTGTTCGGCTTGGGCAGTCTCACGCGGTGCCGATGGAAGGACATCGAATTCCCGGACAGCTTCGTGCGCCGCTACCCCGGTCCCCAGTTTGGCGTGGAGGGCGTGCGCCAGGCCGTTGGAAGTAGCGCATCGGGCCGGCCCCATGGGGGCACCATCATCAAGCCCAAGGTGGGGTTGGACCCCAAGGGCACGGCGGCGGTGGCCAAGGAGGCAGCGCTTGGGGGGCTGGATCTCATCAAGGACGACGAGACGCTCACGGACCAGGCGTTTTGTCCCCTGGAGGAGCGGGCGCGCCTCGTGCTGGAGGCACTGGATCAGGCGCGTAGCGAAACCGGCAAGACCACCCTGTACGCCGTCAACCTTACCGGAAGCGCCGCCGACATCGTCGATCGCTGGGAGCGGGTTCGACAATACGGGCCGAACTGCGTCATGATGGATGTCCTGACCAGCGGTTACGACGCACTCGTGGAGCTACGCAAGGCGTGCAACGTGCCCATCCACGTTCACCGTGCCATGCATGGCGCCATCACTCGCTCGCCCGACTATGGCATCGACATGCTGGTTGTCTCCCGCCTCGTGCGCATGGCCGGAGGAGACCAACTCCACGTCGGCAGCGCCAGCGGCAAGATGGAACACCCGAGCCATCTGGGTGCCCTTACGGCGGCCCTGCGCGACCCCTGGCACGGCCTCAAGCCCACCTTCCCCGTCAGCAGCGGTGGACTGCACCCCGCCAGCGTCGAAGCGGAAATCGAAGGCTTCGGCTCCGACGTGGTTCTCCAGGCAGGCGGCGGCATCCATGGTCACCCCCATGGAACCCGCGCTGGCGCCACCGCGTTCATGCAAGCCATCCAGGAGGTTCACGCCGGTCGTCGCGTGCGCGACACCCGACACCCGGAACTGCAGGAAGCACTGCGAGCGTGGGGCCATGAAACCTACAGCTATGCAACCTGAATCCGCGCCCGGTGCAAGCACTGCCCCGAACGCCGCCGAGGCCGTCGAGAAGGCGGACACGCAACAGAACGCCAGCGGCTCCAAGCGGCGGCATCCCGCCCCGCGACAGGGGGACGCTCAAGGCGAGCCACCACTGCCACCCGAGAAGCGCTACCCGAGCCGAGTCATCGACCTCCACAGCGGTGGCGCCGCGATCCTCCTGCACCTGGACGATGCCCAGCGGCTGGGCCTGCACCCGTTGGATCGCGTGCGCGTGTGCGACCCCGCCACGGGGATCGACGTGCCCGCCACGGTGGTCCTCACCCACACCATCGTTGCCGCCGGCCATGTGGGCCTGTCCAAGGAACTGGCTGTTCGGCTCGAGCCTCTGATTCACTCCGAGGTGACCCTGCAATCGATGACGCGCCCACGCAGCGCCGAATGCATCCGCGCCAAACTGGACGGTCGCAAACTGGGCCCCGACGAGGTGCATGCCGTCATCGGCGACATTGCCCGAGGCAACCTGTCCACGATCGAGTTGACCGCCTGGGCTTGCGCAATCCACATGCATGGAATGGACTCCGACGAAACCGTTGCCTGCATCCAGGCCATGGTCGAAACCGGGGACACCATCAAGTTCAATCGGGGCCCCATCGTTGATGTCCACTCCATCGGCGGCGTGCCGGGCAA
>JBFJVP010000220.1:0-5369 GCA_041624075.1 Thermoplasmatota archaeon
AGCAAATACTGTGCGAGCCACAAGGGGTACCGGCCCCAGTCGGCTGCGGCGCTCAAATCATTGGACACCGCACCGCGCCACAAGGGCGCCGAAGACACCAAGCCCACGTTGCGCAAAGCGGCCAACAAAACCAAAAAGGGCAACTCTGGGTGAAGTGGCCATGAATGGGTCGCGCCTCCGCGTGGCGGTCACCTTGGTCTTCGTCGCCATCACCGGTGCGATGGTTGCCCAGGGACAAGGCGGCACCCAGGAGGAACTGGACGGCGAGTGCTTCAGTTGCCACCAGCCGGAGATGCCGCTGCGAACGATGTACCTGGTGCAGCCGCCGCCAACGTTGGAAGTTGAACCGGGCGAGGAATTCACGTACCAGGTCCAGGTCAACCACGTCTGGACCACCAAGCTGGAACTCCGTGCCTTCACGGCGTCCCTGGATTTGGCCGAGGCGCCCGGGTTGAGTTTTGTTACCGACGAGGTGCCGCCCGCCATCGGCAGCCAAGAGGGCTCTATTCCCCTGGACCCCAGCACCATTAACCTCCCCCAAACCGCGAGCCTTCAGGTTGAAGTTGCCCCGGGTGCGACCGACGTGCAATTCGTCGTGCGGCCGGCTGACACGTCGCCCGCTGGACCCGACTTGCGCCTGACGATCAAACCGTCGGTGGGCGACGACATCCGAGTCAATAACGCCGGCGCCGGGCAACCGGAGGTGTTCTCCCTCAAAGGTGCCTCGGCTGTGGCGTCGGCCGGCTTTGGCAACTGGACCATTGATGTGAGTTACCGCCCCATCGACCCCAATGCTGTTCCCCCGGTCTCGCCGGCGACCCGCCAAGCCGTGGGTTTCACCATGGAGCACGGCGTTTGGTTCAACACGACCGGGGCGACCAAGCAGTTCGTCTTCCAGCAGGGCCCGATCACGGGCGGCCAAGCCTTGTTGTTGAGCTGGCAACTGAAGGCCAGTTCGGAACCGGTGAGCAGCGAGCAAACGGTGCGGGCCCGCGTGAACGTGACCGCGTACTACGACCACGTTGATGCCGGCAACCCGGATTACGGCAACTATACCAAGGGCGCCCGGGTGCTGCTGTCGGCGCTTGGCACGGGCGAGGGATTGCTGCTTCAGGACCCCGAGGCCCAGGGGACCATTCTGATCGTTCCACGTCAAGGCAGTGTGTCCATGGCTCGAATCAGCGAGGCGGTCGGATACGCCACCGGATTTTTGTTGTTGGGCTCCGTGTGGTCAGGCGGTATGTTTGGCAAGGCTAGCCGCCGCCAATTGAACTCCATCTTTGGTAGCGCCAAGCGCCGCGTGGCGTTCCACAACTTCGTGAGTTATGCCTTGACCGTGGCGGCGATCGTTCACTTGGTGTTGTTCATCATCGAGATCCGCTACCATTGGTCGCTGGGACTCATCTGGGGCGGCGTGGCGCTGCTGGCCATGCTTGGCCTGGGCGTGACGGGCGCCGTTCAGATTCCCCTGATTCGAAGTTGGGGCTATCCCATGTGGCGCTGGACGCACCTGGGCCTGGCCATCGCGGCGCTTGCGTTCACGGTGCTTCACATGCTGCTGGACGGCGCCAACTTCACCGATGTTGCCCAAGCAGTCGGCTGGGAAGACCCCCTGGTGAAGTGGCTGGATTCCAGCCGCGTGAGCACGTAGACACCGTCCCGCGTGCACCAGCACGGCGCCGGCCGGCTCGATGACGCCACCGCAAGGCCGCAGCCTCGCCGGCGTGGCCCCGGCGGACCATCCGCGCCATCAGTGGCCAGCCCGGGAAATCGTCCCTGATGGACAAGGACCGGCTACCCGCGGTTCTTGTCGGTCATGTTTTCAGACCGCTGCGCGGCCGCTACCGTCATGCCGTGGGCTAGTCCCCTTCCGGGTTCGAGTCGACCCATAGAAGTGGCAGTTGGGCCCTCTCAGACAGCGAGTACGTGAAACGGTATTTTTCTGGCAGGGGACCAGATTCCACTTGAAGATAGTAGACTCCATCGGTTGGAAGAACGACCTCCAAGCTGGCGTACAACAGACCAAGGAAGAGGCAATCCCGATCCATGAGGGCCCCATCCTCAGCGTAAAGTGCGAAGCATCCCAATCCACCATCGGCCAGCGCGTGGAAACTGTCGCCTGCACTGCCTTCGAAGTAGTACCAGTCTTCATGGTCCACGACGGGCCATTCTACGACGCCGAAATAAACCGCGTCCGGGTCGATCCGAACCTTGGCACTCATCCAGTCGGGAGCGTCGCCGCCGCTGCCTGCGTCGTTGCGAGCTGCGGGCGTCGGCGCGACGGCCGCGGTGTACTCGGGCAATGTCTCGCGGGCCGCGTCGTTGACTGAATAGGTGAACCGGTATGGGCCAGGAGCAAGGCCACTGACTTCCAAGTAATAGGTTCCATCGGAAGGGATGGTCAAGTCGATGGATATTTCAGAGGCGGGAGACGCCAAATCAAGTCTGCCGGCGATCCTGGTGCCGTTTTCCGCGTAGATATCGACAAAAGCAAGCGCGGGCGCGCGCACCCTCCACTGGATGTCCTGGCCGGCCAAGCCTTCGAATGCAAACCAATCCGACAAATCGGCGGGCCCAAGCAACATTCCCTCGTACAATACGTCGGGTTCGAGTCGGATGTCGTCGCTCAGGTCATTGGGGGCATCCTGGCCGCTGCCGGCGTCGTTGGCGGTCAGCAACCGAGCTGACGCTGCGGTTTCGTCAGCGCCGACCACAACAGCCTGGGTTGCTTGGCTGGCGGTCGACGCCGGGGTGGGCGCCTCGCCGTTGAGGGCAAAGGAGAATTGGTACGCGTCGGGTTGACGGGACCAGTGGTGAAAATAGTAGATACCGCCGCTTGGCAAGGTTGCCTGCAGCACAACATGGGACGCCAGGCCAGCCGGCAAGCAATTGCCAGCAAGCAAGGTCCCGTTGCCTGCAGCGATGTTGAAGCATCCAACGGCACCTGCCGCGCGCGCTTCCACGTGATCGCCTGCTTGGCCATGGAAGGCATAGAAGTCAGCAGAATCGATGGAGTGACCCAAGAGTTGCCCATCGTAGACAACTCCCGGATCAACCACGACTTCAGGGCTCGGGTGGTCTGGTGCGTCACGCCCGCTACCAGCGTCGTCCTGTGGGATTAGCCCTGCAGCAACCTGCTCCGCGAAAGGCGTGCTCCGGTCGGCGTAGTATTCTGCTTGATTCGTATTCGACGTGATCGTGCCGGGCTCGGCGTTGAACGCAAAAGTAAACCGATAGTCCTCTGGATGGAAACCATAGAGCCGGATGAAATACACGCCATCGTGCGGAACCTCTGCGCCAGCATGACCCAGCAGAACATAGCCGTAGGTGCAACCCTCATCAAGAATTTCGCCGCTGGCATCGACGATGTTTGCACATGCGGAGGTGCCGGCGAAGTGTAGATGGACGTTGTCCCCGCCCCGAGCTTCAAAGGCGTACCAATCTTCGTAGTCCGGCCCTGGTCCCATGACGAACCCTTCATACTCAGTATCCGGTCTGACCATGATCTTCGTGCTCGGTTCATCCGGCGCGTCACCGCCACTGCCCGCATCATTTTGCAACGTTCGAGCCAATGCGGGGATGGGCGCCGTCGACGCGATGTAGAGAGATGCGGGGCCATCCAGCGTGAAGTTGAACTCGTAGCTTTCCGGCTGCGCCGAGTAGTAGCGAAGGAAGTAGGTGCCGTCGGCCGGCAGCGTTGCATTGACCTCGGCAATGGGCCCATGGAGTGCGGGCGAACAGCCACCATCCAGCATTTCTCCACCATCGGAGACCAGACTGAAACACCCGGCAATGGTGCGGGCGCCGCCACGCACATGGTCCCCGGCGCGGCCGGCAAATGCATACCAGTCCTCGCCGTCCAAGGCATTCCCCGTGGTGTGGCCGTAGTAGTGCACGCGGGGGTTCACCCAGATCTCGGCACTCCGATGATCGGGCGCGTCCCGCCCACTGTAGGCGTCGTCCTGGGGCAGGATGGCATTGTCGAGTTCACTCCGGTCGATGTCGGAGTCAAAGGACAGACTCAATCCGTATGGGCCGGCGACCACACCAGAAACGCGGAGGAACCACGTTCCGGTGCTGGGCAGCGTGGTTGTGAATTCGGCCGATTCTGCCGCGCTGAGTGTGCATGCGCCCCCTTGGGCGTACGGGATGTGGTTGTTGCCGTCAACGATGGATGCGCAGATCCTGGCGCCCGAAATAGAAATCATGGCGCGCTCGCCCGCTGCGGCCGAGAATGCGTATTGGTCCACGGTGTCAATGATGGGTCCGTCTAGGAATCCGGAGTAGACATGGCTGTCATCGATCCAGACCTCGGGGGTTGGCTCGGCTGGCGCGTCCTGGCCACTTCCAGCGTCGTTTTGCAATGAAATTGGCAGCCCGACCGCGGGCATTGTAGCAAAGAAAAGCAAGAAAATGACAGCGACATGCCGCATAACCCCGTGCAGAACGCAGGGTTCCTAAGTGTATTGCGTCAACTCAGCGCGATCCCGCAGGACAAGACCTGCCCCAAACGTTGAAGGGTTGCGCGTCGTCGGCCGCCCCGTGCTTGAAATCGTCCGCCGCGACGGCCGCGCCCGCGAGGCTGTGTGGCAGCCCCGCCAAGACGGGCCCTCGGTTGCCACGCCGAGCCTGATTGTGCCTGACGTGGCAGGCCTGAACCGTCCGGAGTGGGCGGATGTTGTGGTCACCCGGAAGCCCGGTGATGGATCGGTTGTCGAGTTGGTGTCTTCAGGCACGTGGTTCCATGAACAATCCGTGCCCGGTGATGCCCTGGTGGTTGCAGCACCCCAGCCGGCTCCGACAAGCCAGATCCAGGTCGTTGATGTGGGCTCCGAGTTGGCGGTTTTCCACGACGCGGGCGGCTGGGCGAGCAATCCCCGCAACCTGGTGCCGGCGCTCATTGAGGCGAAGAGCCAGGCGACCGAGGGGCGACTCTTGTGGGCTCCGGCCCTGGGCACGCCGGCCGATTACGCGTTGTGGGCCTACTTGGGCGTCGATCTCTTTGACGCGAGCCCACTACTGCTGGCGGCCGTGCGCGGGCAGGCGCTAACCGTGGACGGCCCCTTGTCGGCCGAGCAAGCGGGGCAACTGCTGGGCGAGGGCGAGGCCTGGGACGAGTCGCAGTTGCAGGCGTACAACCTGGAAGCGGCCCACCGGGAGCTTCTGCGCGTTCAGCACGCGATTTCCACGGGTCAGTTGCGGAGCTTGGTTGAGCGCCGTATCTATGCCCACCCGTCGACGGTGGAGATCCTGCGGCGCTTCGACAAACAGCACGCATACCTGGAGGCTGCGGCGCCTCGCAACCGTGACGGCCCCCTGCCCTGCATGACCCATGAAAGTCTGTGGGGCCCGGATGTGGAGGCATTTCG
>JBFJVP010000221.1:0-5312 GCA_041624075.1 Thermoplasmatota archaeon
CCCCGCAACGCCGGCTACATCATGCCCGTCCCCGAACACGCCACGCCGGTTCCCGAGGATTGCTGCATCGGGTGGGACCTCGACGGAGCACCCATGGTGGTCGATGTCGAAGTTTCCTCTGACGGGACGGTGTTTGCGGCGGATTTGGTGCAGGGGCTGTCTAGCCTGCAATTTGGTCGATAAGTTCGCCCTGGCGATCCGAGCCGCTCGACTAGGACCCTGCGAACGTGACAGGCCAGTAGGGCTGGGGGAAGCCGGCTAGGCGAAGCCCTCGCACATAGATCAAGGGCCTCGTTAGTCAGGCTTTCCGTCGAGCGTGACGCGACTGGTCACCGCCTTCCTTTCCTCTCCTCAAGCGCCACGGGTCGCTCTACAATCACAAGCAACGTGCCGTCGTCGGCTCGGATGCTGGCGCCGTCGCTGGTGATCATGTTGCTGACGCCGCGGCATTCGTTGAGGGCCAGTTTGATGCCTTCGCCTTCCCATTTGGTGCCTTTGAGGGTGACGATGGCGTCGCCGTCGACGGGGATGAGGTCGAGGATGTGGTCGGTGCGGCCGGCGAGTGCGATTTCGTTGGGGGCGCTGAGGAAGCGGATGGCTTCGCCGTGGCCGATGAGGATGGCGTCGAGTCCGGCTTCGTGGCTGCGGCGCAGGAGGTTGAGGTTGGCGAGGAACATGGCGGTGCGGCCGCCGTGGCCGCCGAGTAGGAGGACGCTTTTGGCGCCGAGTGTGAAGGCTTTGAGGAGTGCCAGTTCGCCGTCGGTGAGGTCCTTGTCGGAGGCGTGGCGTTCGATGGGAACACCCATGGCTTCTGCCCATTCGTAGTCCTCTTTGCTGAGGCTGTCCAGGTCGCCGACGATGCAGTCTGGTTCCAGGTTGGCTCGCAGGAGGGGTCGTACGCCGCCGTCGGCGCAGACGACTGCTTCGCAAGCCCGCAGGAGGTTGAGTTCCTCCTGGGTTGGCTCGTCGCCGTGGAGGACCACTGCCACCTTCACAACCGCGGAAGGCCTCGGCTGGGCTCAAAAGCGTTGGTGGGCGATGCTTTTCTAGGGGTGCTTGTGCCGCCCAGTTGGTTGGTGGTGTTTGCTGGGGTGTTGGTGGCCCGATGTTCGTGGCTCGGCGTAGGCGGGCTTGGGTGCGGGGCCCATGCGCCAAGCGTGCTTGCTTGCTGGGCGCTGGCGCTCCAGCGGGGGGCGGTGGAGGCGGCGCCGAGGCCGGGTCGTGGGGGGCCGGGCAACTGATGAGGTCGTGGGTCTTGGGTGCCCCGTGGAGGACAATGAGGCACTATGGCGGGCGCTTGGCGCTGCGGGGGTGTTGAAGCGAATCCCGCGTACGGGTTGGGTGCGCGTCGGGGTGCCGGAGCCGGAGTCGGTGGCGGATCACAGTTTCCGTACGGCGTTGGCGGCGCTGCTGTTGGCGCCTGATGGAGTCGACTGGGGGCGTGCGGTTGCCATGGCGTTGCTGCATGATTTGCCGGAGGCCATCATTGGCGACCTGGTTGCCCGTACGCCCGGGGAGCGCGAGGATAAGCAGCGGCGTGAAGCAGCAGCCATGGAGGCTCTGCTGGCGGGCTTGCCCGGCGAGGCGGCACTGCGGGACTTGTGGGAGGACTACCGGCGCGGGGTCTCTCCGGAGGCGCGCCTGGTAACCGCCGTCGATAAGCTGGACATGGCGTTGCAGGCGCTTGAGGAGCAGCAACGATGCCCTGGCGTAGACTTGATGGAGTTCATGGCAAGCGCCGAGGGGCGGATGACGGGCCCGGCCAGGGCCATCTTCGAGCGGGCCAAGGCGGAAATGGAGCGCTTGCGGCAGTAATGGCTGATCACGGGCTAGGTCCAGGCCCAAGTAGCCGCACGCCTGCCGGACGCGCGGGGCAAGCGCCGGTCACGTGCAGCTTCGGTGTTCCAATCTCTACGCCTTTCGCTTCAGGCTTAGCGTCAGCGTGAAGCGGGCCACTTCCTCGGGGCCCTTGCTTGGCACCGTGCATGTGAGGCTGACGGGCATGTTTTCCCGCTCGCCACTGGCAGCCGCCTTCTTCACCAACTCGCGAATGGCGGCACCCTGGTCGCACGTGAAGTGGACGGCGCCTTCCGGCCGCCGCAAGAACTCTCCCTTGATGTCCTTGAAGAGCAGCGTGACGTTGGGGCCGCCTGCGCGCTTTTCCGCATCGATGACGTTCATGGCGATGAGGCCGGAGGCCAGGTCCGCGCCGATGGCGAGGGCTCCGAAGTACATCGTTCCCCAGTGGTTCTTGGTGCGGCGCGTCAACGGCAAGGCCACTGTCACGCGGTCGTCCTCAAGTGCCACGACCTTTGGCCGAACGTACCAGATCAGGGGAATCTTGGCCAAGCCGAACAGGCGAATCTTGAGGGTTTCCTTCCACAGGGACATGGACTCGCGGGCAGGCGGGCGCCAGCCATTGAACGTTTGCCAAGGCCCACGCACTGCGGGCAAGGCGCCCAAATCAAGGTCGTGGCTTCCCGAATCCAGGCCGCCTGGGTGCCCAAGAACGCCGCCAACCCGATGGCTGAAGGATGAAGCGGAGAAGGGATGAGGTCCTGCCCCTCAACCCCTAGGGCAGGGCCTGCCAGTAGTAGGTCTCGGGCCGGTGGCCGCTCAGGTGGCAGTTGTAGCATCCACCGCCGCTTGTACCCTCGGGCGTTCCAGGCGCCTGCCCGTGGCAGTACCCGCATACCAGCGTGTCTGGGCTGGTGGCGGTGTTAGCCAATGGCTGCTCCAATTCCAGGAACGTGATGTGCGTGGCGTGCAAGTCCTCGGGGCCAGCCAGCGGCGACATGATGTTGTGGCATTGCGTGCACGTGGTAACCTGGCCGTGCTCGGTGCCCAGTTCATCGGTCGGTGCGACGCCGCTGGTGGCCCATGCCGTCACTTCTTGGCGATCGACGTTGGGGTTGTGGCAGAACCCGCGACAGCCGAACTCCTCGTAGATCGCTTGGTGGCTGCGGCCGTTCCCGTTCATGTCCTTGTCTTCGCTGAGCAAATACAGGGGATCGATGGAGTCCTGGTAGGCGCTCTCCCCCTGGATTGCCGGGAGCACGTTGGGGAACCCTTGCTGGTCGATTTCCTTAAGCCAGGAATGGCACGCCGTGCCGCAGGGGTGGTCTGTGAAGCCCTCCTGGCCCTCGAACTCCCGGGGCCAGGTGTCCCAGTCGACCGCCTCGAAGGAGATGATCTTGTCATTGTGGCATGTCCTGCCACAGGCAGCGCCCCATGTATCCGGTGGATAGGATGGTGCCGTCGTGCCCGGCGGCCCGTTGAAGTGGCATGCCGAGCATTTGGTTGATTCAGGGTGGGATCCCCGGCTGTCGCCGGTCGGCTCCGTGGGCCAGAAGATCACGTCGCCCGTGTCCCAGTCGTCGTCTGTTGCCTCGTGTGAACGCATCCATTCTACTTGGCTGACGGCAGCAGGAAACGCCGGGTGGAACGCTGCGCCCCCCAAGCCTGCAACTACCAACCCCGTGATGGCCACGAGCACAAGCCTCGGATGATGTGTGGACATGTCAGCACCTTGCCCTCGTGGGCCGCATCCTTCTGGCAGGGAAGGAATTTCGCGCGCACCCATCCGGTTCCCGAATCAATCCGCATCACCTGGCACCATGCACCGCTGCCGGGCCCACGGCCTTGAAACACGCGCGCACTGCCGCCTGCGTCCAAGTCATCACTGGCACCACCACGAGCACCTGGCGGCTTCATCCCAAACGGCTTAGGATGGCGGGCGCCGTGGCTGGCGCGTGGCCAAGGGCAAGCTGGCGTGGTACAAGGCGATCTGGTACAAGATCGACGACACGCTTCGAAGCATCAGCCGAACCCTGAAGAAGATCGTGCGAACCCTCCGGTTCGTACGAGCATTCCTGGCTACCGGCATCCTGATCGTGTTCGCCTCCATCGTGGCCGCGTTCATCCTTCCCGAATGGATGCCGCTCTTCTACGCCATCTCGATGCTGTTTCTGGTCATCCCGCTCGTCATGCTGCTGGCACTCATCCAGTTGCCACTCATGGCCAAGAGCGTCGTCCGTCTCATCGACAAGGGCTACCCGGACAACGCCCGCGAACTAGCTATCCGGTTAGCCGCGCGCAAGCTCCACGAGCAATCCATCGAAACGGAAGAGCTGCTGCTGGACACCGCCATCAATGAAGCACGCAAGGCCAAGGACTACTACGCCCGCAAGGCCAAACAACTCCAAGCGCAACTTGACGCCCTCGACGAGGATGAAGGCACCGCACCTGCCGCACATGGCCAGCCTCCAGCCTCGCGCTGCATGGCCACCACCCAATCAGGCGACCGATGCCGCCGGGCCGCGCGCCCAGGCACCCGGTTTTGCGCCCAGCACGAACAAGACGACCAGAATTGAGCCGGCCGGCCCGCAGTGCCGGGAACGGCAACGCCCAAGAGCTTGAGCCAGCATGGGCTGGCGTCATGGGGCGGGAGAACGACACGCTGCTGGGCCGGTGGCTCGGCCAGTTATCACTGGTAAGTGCCGCCAGGCCGCAAGCGGTCCTCGCCATCATCGGCAGCTTGACCTTGGTCGCCGGAGCAGGTATGGCGCAGTTGGAAACGGACGCCGACCTGCTCAAGATCCTACCCAAGGACAACCCCCACACCCACGCCGCGTACAACGCCACGACCGAGTTTCGAGGCTTCTACGACTACGTGACGTTCTTCTATGCCATCGACGAGCAGAAATGCGGGGCTGCCCAAAGTCAACTCCCGAACCGCATTGGCCCTGCCAATTGTGGCAACGTCACGGACGAAACCTACGTCCGTGGCATGGACGAGGTCTGGCACTTCCTGCGCGAGCGGATCCCCTCCGCACAGTACGCCATCGACCTGTCAGGCATCATCAAAACCGTCAACTGGACCAATTCAGCCCACTTCAATTCACAACCCGACCAAGCCTACCTGCAGCCCCTCCTGGCCGGCGAGGTGCCAACGTTCGGGGAACCCGACCCGGCAGCCTACGCCCTGCCCGGCAACGACACCGTTGGCTCCATGCAGTACTGGGCCGCGTTCCAGGGCGCCAACGCCGCCGACGATTCCATCAACGACGTGGTGGCCCCGACGTTCAAGGCTGGTCGGACGCTCATCTTTTTCGACAGCGAGCAAGCCCCGAGCCGCGTTGAATTGGGACGCGAGGTCTACGCCGCCGTGGACGAGTACCAAGCCGCGATCCTGGCCTGCGACGACGAAGACCCTGAAACGCCGTGTCAACTGGACTGGAACGTTTTCTCGGCCGAAGAGGGGCTGGCGGTGCGCGGCGTTTCAACCCTCGATGCCCACGCCTCCGATGTCA
>JBFJVP010000222.1:0-5273 GCA_041624075.1 Thermoplasmatota archaeon
GAAGCCATCCAGCTGACATGGGACCTGGGCGCCTCGCTGCCAGCCGGCAGCGCCGTGTACGAGGTCTCCGTCAGTGCGCTCTAAGGCTCCCCCTTCACCCGGCCGGCTCGGACTCCTTCACGAACCCGGCCAAAAAGGCGGCTTCCAGCGTCCCTGCTGCCTGCTTGAGTAGATCAGGACGAAACGCCGTTGCCTCCGCGTGGCTAGATGCCGCGCTCAGCAAGCCTCAGGTCGATCTCGTCCACTCGACGGCCCTCTGGGCCGCCAGCGCGACCACACCTCGCCCGCTTGGCTGCACGCGGCTAAATGCCGCGCTCCGCCAATCGGACGTCGATCTCGTCCATATTCCGGCCAACCATCGCTTCGCCGAGGTTCTTCGAGACCTCGACCACCACATCCGGCTTGTCGAAGTGGGTGGTCGCCTCAACGATCGCCTTGGCACGGGTTTCGGGGTTGCCGCTCTTGAAGATGCCCGAGCCGACGAACACACCGTCGCTGCCCATCTGCATCATCAGTGCCGCGTCTGCGGGCGTCGCGATGCCTCCCGCCGTGAAGTCCACCACTGGCAGGCGGCCCTGTTCCCGGATCTCGCCGAGCACCGTGCGAATGTTGGCGGTCAACTCGTCGTAGTCCATGCCTCCGTAGGCCTCGGGCAGGAATGCGTCGTCCACGCCCATGTCATCCAGCACCGCCTCGTTCAAGGGGTCGTACCGGGTGACGAAGGTCTCGGCCAGGTCGTCCAATTCGTGGTCAGCCATCAGCTCGACCAACTGGATACCGCGGGTCATGAGGCGGCGGTGGCGGACCGCTTCCACGATGTCGCCGCTGCCAGCCTCACCCTTGGTGCGGATCATGGCGCAGCCCTCACCGATCCGGCGGACGGCTTCACCGAGCTTGGTGGCGCCGCAGACGAAGGGAACCGTGAAGTCCTTCTTCATCACATGGAAGAAGGGGTCGGCGGGCGTCAGGACCTCCGACTCGTCGATCATGTCGACGCCCATGTCCTGCAACAATTGCGCCTCGGCGAAGTGGCCGATGCGGCACTTGGCCATGACGGGAATGGAGACAGATTCGATGATGTCCTGGATCATCGAGGGGTCGCTCATGCGGGAAACGCCGCCCTGGGCCCGGATGTCCGCCGGGACGCGCTCCAAGGCCATGACGGCCACGGCGCCGGCTTCCTCGGCGATGACGGCTTGCTGCGGCGTGGTGACATCCATCACGACGCCGCCCTTCTGCATCTTGGCGAAGCCTCGCTTGACCAGATCGCTGCCCCAGCGCAGGTTTTCAAGTTCCAAGTTGCGGCTCATGGTCGGCGCCGAGGGGCATGGTCTATTTCAAGACGGGTGCCCCCGGCAGTTGGTGCGTTCGCGCCCCACATCCGCGCCTCAACCCCTCAGGATATGGCGCGGCGGCGGTGAGGCCGGGGGTGCTGGGAGTGGGCCGGTGCCTGAAGGGGCGGCCGGTGGATCGGTGCTCGTTGAATCTTTGGTTTCGGGGGCGTCCCCCGCGTGCTCTGGATTTCGGGCGCCATCAAGAGCAATGGGCACCTTCCCCTTGAAAAGGCCGGGGAATGCCGCCGATGCCCCCTGGCACCCCGGGCGGCCCGGGCCCAGATGCACCCTTATAGCGGCCCACCGCGTGGGATGGCTTGCCCCAATGATGTGGTTATCCCAGTCTGAGGCGCCTCCCCGGTGCCTGTGACGAGAAGCTCAACGCTGAGGGGCAAGAACTACTCTTGATCGACCGGAGCGAGCTGGGGCGCCGGCGTGCGCCGTGCCCGTCGCAACCAGTACACGCTGAGCCCCCCAATGGCCGCAGCAAATGCCCATACGGTCAGAATGCCGAACCAGCCGGCGTCGGCGGAAGCAGCAAGTATGGCGCCGAACGCCACCAGGGCGAGGGCGATGAACAGGTGGACCCACGCGAAGGCGACCAGCACCCCGGGGACCTCTGGGCCGGGCACGAACGTCATGATCTTGGGGCCCTCAGGCGCCTGCGGCTTGCAGCTTGGCGCGCTCGGCTTCAGGCAGGTGCTCCACCATCAACTCCGAGACCTCCTTCTCCAAATCCTTGCGAAGGCCCATCATGAAGGCCACCTCGGCGATCACGAAGATGGGAGCGACCAGCGTCTGGAACAGGTTGTCAAGAAGGGCGGGGCGGCGCTTCTCCCAGACGCCGTGACCAAGGAACTGGAACGCCCAACTGGCCACATGGAGAATGCCGGCAAAAATGAGCGCGGTGGCCGTGCCCAGACTGCCCACGCCCAGCGCCAGAATCAGGAGGGTGGAGTAGAGGACGACCGCTGCCACACCCAAGGCGAAGTCCAGTAGCAGGTACCAGACCAGCAAGGGCACCAGAGCGAAGTGGGCCAGGGTAAACGTGAGGGCACCAACGCTGAACACGTCAACCAAGCCCAACGCGATCATCAAGGTCCACACGATGGTTGGAACGAAGATGAAGTGGATGACCTTGTTGACGGGGTTGCGATGGTAGGCGCTGTACACAGACATCTGCTCGGCGAGGGACTTCATGGGCGACTCACGACGAAGCGACACCGAGCACCCCGTTCATGGGCGTTGTGGGCCTCGTCGTGCCAGCCTTGGTGGCGCAGGGGCCACGCCCGGTGCAGGAACGCGGCGCCTATTGGTACACCACGGTCTGCTGCTGACTCTGCGAGAAGTTCCGCTGGGTCAGGATCACCAACGCGTAGATGCCAAAGGCGGTTCCAAACGGGATGTTGAACAAGGCCAGAACGGCGACGACGATGCCCAGGATGCGCCCCCATTCCTGTCGCTTCATGATGCCGATACCGGCCAGCAGGGCTGGCAGTGCGGCCACCAACAGGATGAAGAACGTCAGGATGCCGGCGCCGGCTGCGATGGCGAAGACGTCATCCTCGCCCGACTGGGATTGTCCCACCGCACCGCCAAACAGGGTCGCCGCCAGGACCACGATGCCAAACAGCAGCACAAGGCCCGCCCAGGCAAACATGAGCGCCGCAATCGCGGTCAGGTGCCCGTCTCCGGTTTGCTGTTGCTGTTGGGCAATGATCGTCGTTGGCGCCATAGGGGCAACTCCAGGGCCTGAGCCGGGCGCCTGACCCCACGGGTCCTTGTCTTGATCCACGCCTCGCGAGTACGGTGGTTCAACAAGAACGTGACGCTAACGCAGGAAACTGCCAGTGGCCCGCGCCGTGGCATCAGGCCACTTGCGGAGAATCCACGGACGCGGCGGTGCCCACTTCGAACCGGAATCGGGCCAGCACCGTTAGCGCGTAGGCACCCACGATGATTCCAGTTGGGCCACGGAAGAGGACGAGCAGGGCGACGACGATGCCCACGATGCGCCCCCACTCGCGTCGCTTGAGCAAGCCGACGCCAGCAACGGGAGCCAGCACCAATTCCAGACACAACCGGATAACCAAGAAGGCGTCGGTGCCGACGAAGTATTCGGAGATACCCCGGGGCGCGGAGTCGCCGCCGAAACCGTCCAGCAGGACGACGATCGCCACGAGGCCTCCGATCAAAGTGCTCCCCATGTACAAGATTGAAACGAGCAAAACCTCGATGTCAGACGCCATCGTCGGTACCATTCTTGCCTTGCCCTTTGGCGACCCTGAAACCCCCATGCCCCGGCACGGGCACTGCACGCCATGAACCCTGCGCCCCGCCGAGCCAACGAGCAGCCTCCTTGCCGGCCAAATGAGCGCCCCACTGGGCATCCGGCTTGCATCGCGCCCTCGGCCACCAATCCGGCAAAGACCAAACCGCTAGCTCAGGTGGTTGGCCCTCCGCTCCCCGCCAGCGCCACCAACCAAGGCTCTTTGACGGACCCCCTCTTGGCGCGGCCCATGGCCCAGACTGTCACCTTGGACCCTGTTACCGTGGGCGAAGATGGCGCGACGATGAAGCTCATCGAAGAGCGTTTCAATCGCTTCGAGAACAAGAACACGTGGTGGCGCCACGATCAAAACGGCACGATGGACGAGTTCGACCGCTTGTTTGACGAAGCCGTGGACCGAGTCGGCGCCAAACTGGGCGCCAAGCTGCCACTGGTCATCAACGGCCAAGAGATCGACACGGGCAGCACGTTCGCCATGCAGAGCCCCGCTGACACCAGCGTCGCGGTCGGCCACTACCAGAACGGCACCCGAGACCACGTGCGCCAGGCCATCGCTGCCAGCAAGGAGGCCCAAAAGGCCTGGGCCGCAACGCCGTGGCAGGAGCGCGCCGCGACGATCGAGAAGGCAGCCGACATCATGGCCGAGCGGTTCTACGACTTGTGCGCCGTGATGACGTGGGAGACCGGCAAGACGCGCTTCGAGAGCAGCATCGACGTGGACGAGGGCGTTGACTTCCTGCGCTTCTACGCCATGACCATGCGGGAGATGAACGGCTTTGACATGCAGATGGGCAAGCCATTCCCCAACGAAGACTGCCGCAGCATCCGCAAGCCAGTGGGTGTCTTCGGCGTCGTGTGCCCCTTCAATTTCCCCATCGCCATTACCGCCGGCATGACCGTCGCTGCCCTCCTGACGGGCAACGCCGCCATCATGAAGCCCAGCATGAAGGGCTGCCTCAGCGGCTGGTACGTCTTCGAGTGCCTGCGCGACGCCGGCGTACCCCCCGGCCTGCTGCATTTCCTCACCGGGCCCGACGAAGAGGTCTCGGCGGAGTTGCTCGAAAACCCGGAGATCGACGGCTTGGTCTTCACGGGCTCCAAGCGCATCGGAATGCTGGCCATGCAGAAGATGCTCGACCAGGGGCGCCCCAAGCCCTTCATTGCTGAAATGGGCGGCAAGAACGCCGTCCTGATCAGTAAGGAGGCCGACCTGAACAAGGCGGTTCAGGGTGTCTGGAAGAGCGCCTTCGGGTTCAGTGGCCAGAAATGCAGCGCTTGCAGCCGCGTCTACGTCGCCAAGGAAGTGGCTGACGAGTTCATGGACCGCCTCAAGAAGCTCACCGACTCCACCACCGTGGGCCATCCCCGTCAGAAGTCCAACTTCATGGGCCCCGTCATTGAGGCCCGCAAGCTCGACTTGTACCGCGAAGTCGTGGAGCAAGTGAAGGCCGACGGCGGCAAGATCGTCAGCGGCGGCGAAGTGCTCGCCGACGAATTGGGCGGCCACTACGTTCGGCCCACCGTCGTCACCGGCCTGCCCCTGGATCACCGCGTGTTCCGCGAGGAGTTCTTCATGCCTTTCACCGCCGTCGCCGTCGTGGATGACCTCGCCCAAGCGGTCGAGGAGTACAACAAGGTGGAGTACGGCC
>JBFJVP010000223.1:0-5270 GCA_041624075.1 Thermoplasmatota archaeon
GCCACCAGGCTGCTGCGGGAGCACCGGGTTCTGCCGGGCCAACGCATCGTCGGCCACGGCGCCCGGCTTCCCCAATCCTTCGTCGATGCCTTGGAAGCCCAGGGTGGGGCAGTGGTCGCCCAGGGGACAGTATCCAGGGTGCGTGGCCACGGCGTGGAGCAAGCCGTGGTCAATGGCCAGCGCGTGGACTGCGATGCCGTGGTGTGCAACCTGCCCGGAACCCCCCGCGTGGAATTGTTCCAACAGGCGGGCTGCGAACTCACCTTTGACAATCCCTACGGCGGCCTCGCCCCCCGCACGGACGCCGATGGGCGCACCAGCCGCGACGACCTGTGGGCGGCCTTTACTCCCGTGGAGGCGCCATGACTCCCAAGACGATGCTGTGCCGCTGCGAGGACATCACGGTTGACGATTGCACGGAGGCCATCGACGGCGGCTACCGCTGCTTCGAGGATCTCAAGCGATTCCTCGGTGTTGGCACCGGGCCCTGCCAAGGCAAGGCCTGCGTCCAGGCAGCCATGCGCTTGGTTGCCGCCGCCAACGACATGCCGCTGGACCAAGTGGATGTCATGACCTTCCGGCCACCGGTGCGCCCCGTGGCCTTCCAAACGCTCGCCGCACCCGACGCCGAGCCGGAGGAGACGTGAGTCCCGAAGGCACGCCGCCCTTTGGCCAAGCCCCACGCAAGGACCACTACGACGTGGTCATCCTGGGGGGAGGCGGCATTGGCTTGTCGATTGCGTACCACCTGGCCAAACAGGGTATCACCGACGTGCTGGTGTTGGACCGCGACAGCTTGGTCAAGGGCGCCACGGGCCGCAACGGCGGCGGCGTGCGTGCCCAGTGGACGACGGAGGAGAACATCCAGCTGGCACGCCGGTCCATCCAGGCGTTCAAGGCATTCTCCAAGGATACGGGCCACAACCTGTTCCTTCGGCAGGGGGGTTACCTGTTCTTGGTGCGCACCGAGGAGCAACTCAAGACCGCCCGCGCCGCCGTGGCCTTCCAGAACCGAAACGGTGTGCGCACACGAGTCATCAGCACGCAGAAGGCCGCCCGGATCGTGCCCGGCCTCAACACCGAGGGCTGTGTGGCGGCCACGTTCAACCCAGACGACGCGGTGCTGTTCCCCTGGCCCATCGTGTGGGGCTACAAGCAGGCCGCCGAGAGGGCCGGCGTCGAAGTGGTCACGTTTGCGGAGGCTACGGGATTGCGAACCAGTGGCGGACGCGTCACCCATGTGGAGACGACGCGGGGAACCATCGGCTGCAACTGGGTGGTCAACGCCGTCGGCGCCTGGGCCAAGCAGGTCGCTGGCTGGGCGGGCGTCGACTTGCCCAACAAGCCCGAACGACACGAGATCCTTGTCAGCGAGCCACTCAAACCATTCCTGGGACCCATGCTCGTCGACCTCAGCACGGGCTACTACGTCAGTCAGGACATGCGAGGCGAACTGGTCGGCGGACTCGGCGGCGACCACCGGGAAAGCCTCGACTGGTCCAGTAGCCTGGAATTCATGCGAGACTTCGCAAAGCAAACCGTTCGCCTGATGCCCCGGCTGGGCCCCGTGCGCGTGCTGCGCCAATGGGCCGGCAGCTACGATGTCACGCCCGACCGCAAGCCGATTCTGGGCGTCGCCCACGATGGGCCCGCCAACCTGGTGCAGGCCAGCGGTTTCAGCGGCCACGGCATGATGATCAGCCCCATGGTAGGTCGCCTCACTGCCCAACTCATCGCCGGCCAAAAACCCGAAATCGACCTCCACCCCTTCCGGCTGGAGCGCTTCGCCGAGGGTGACCTGCGCCTGGAAGGCATGGTCATCGGGTAACCTGCACCGGTGGGCAGCCCTATCTTCACGGCGCCGCTTGCCCAGCCATGGACGGCGCCACCGTCGAGTTCTTCGGCGACCAAAGCATCCAGGATGCCCTCGTGGTCGTTGCGTTTCCAACCACGGGGTTTGTCGGCTCGATCGCCGGCCAATTCCTGTTGGATCACCTCAACCTGCCCCTGGTGGGATCGATCCACATCCAGGGCATGAGCGCCGTGACCACCGTGACCAACGGCCTGGCCTCGTCACCCATTCGCATCTACGGCGGCGAAGTGGAATGCAACCTGGAAAACCGCCAATGCCCACGCATCTTTGTCATCATGACGGAGATCCAGATGAGCGAGGAACTCTTCGAACTGGTCGGCGGCACGATCCTGGAATGGGCCCGCCAAGGACAAGCCAACATGGTCCTCTGCATGGAGGGCGTGGTGCGCGACGATGACGACAAGACGCCTGACGTGTACGCCGCGGGGGGCGACGAGCAGGCACTCCAAGAACTGGTCGCCATCGATGTGGCACCCCTGCAAAGGGCGATGCTGGGCGGAGTGGCAGCCGTCCTGCTCAACCGCTCACGCCAGCAAAAGGTATGCACCGCCGCCATCGTGGTTGAAGCGGACGCCGAGAACCCCGACGGGCGCGCCGCCGTCGCCCTCATCCAGGCACTCGACCGGCTCATCCCCAGCGTGACCGTCGACACCAAACCCTTGGAGAAGGAGGCCCTCGAATTGGAGGCTACCGTCCGCCGCGCCGAAGAAGAAGCACGGCTGAAGGCCAAAGCACCCACCAGCTCCGGGGCATTCATCTAGCTAACCGGGCCACCAAATCCTAATGCGCCGCCGCCGATACCCCGGCATGAAGGGGTGGTTGGTGGTGGCGGTGGCGCTCATGGCGTGCCCCGCCCTACAAGTGTCGGGTAACGCAAGCGACTCTGTCTCAACCGGGACCTGGCCCAGCGGCCAGACGGCCAGGGATTACATTGAATCGTACGTGATGACTCACCCCTTTCGCACGCCGCTCTTCCCCCCATTTCGAGAGGCCGCCCAGAACGACCTGGCAAGCCTGCTCACCGGGCTCGGCCTCACCGTCGAGCGGCACGACTTCGGTCGCGGCGTCAACATCGTGGGCATCCAACACGGCACCACCAGCCCCGATCAATGGGTGGTGCTGTCGGCCCACTATGATTCGCTCGATGTTGGGTTCGGCTCCACCATCTTCGGAGCCTGGGACAACGGCGCCGGCATCTCGGCCCTCCTGGCGATGGCCGAGGCTTTCCAGAACTGGCAGTTCCCCTTCACGGTTGCCTACGTGTTCTTTGATCTGGAAGAGATCAGCTTGGGTGGCTCGGCGCGCTTCGTGCAGGACTACGCCGCCAAGGCCAACGTCGACTTGGTCGCCAACATCAACACGGATCCACCGGGCTTGAACTGGCCCTGCGGCGACCCGGGGACCCCGTTCCACGTCAAAGTGGTCCACGACGAAGACCTGATCGCCCAAGGCGACCCCCGTTCCCTGTGGCTCCATGACGCCGTCGAAGACGCCTTGGACGATACAGCGGTGCCTGAACCCGTCATCGACCGCACACAGACCATCCACTTGGCCACCGTGGGCGGTCTGGGACCCATTGGAACCAGTGACCACGTCAACTTCGGCCGCAGGGGCATCGCCAACGTCTACCTCGGCGGAACGCCCACCTACCACGTGGGCGGCGAACCCGGGCAGCAGATGGTCTCCGTGATCACGTACCCTATCCACACCCCGCTGGACACCCTGGAAGTGCTGGAAGCACGGTGCTTGGAAGGCAGCCTGGTGGGCGGTTTGCAGACGATCCTTGACGTCATGACCAACACCCTGATCCACCTGGGCTCAGGCGCGATTCCAGCCGCCCCTGGCGGGATTCCAGACGTTCCCGAGGACGAGTGCCTGACGTGGACCTACCCTGGCAGCGCTCCTGTGTTGCCCCAGTTAAGCATCAACCCTGGCCAACTGGGCGAGATGGTTCGGCACGTGGGGGAGATTGGCCAGGATCTGACGTGCCAACTGGTCGCCGTTCCCGGAGCCCGGGATGCGGCCGATCGGCTGCTATACGGCAGCGTGCGAACCCTGCCGACCACGTACAATTGAAGCCGACCCCGGCCGACGGCCCTGCCTGAAGCCAGGCCGGCGGCGGGGCGGCTCACGCCCCAGGCGATGCAGCGACTTCAGGCCGCTTGCAGCATCCCTAGGCCTTCAGCGATCTTCTCCTTGACCGCGTCAACCGTGGTCTGGAGCTTCTCCTGCTCCTCGGCCGTCAAGTCGTATGTGACGATCGCCTTCAGGCCGCCGCGACCCAGAACGCATGGAAGGCCTGTGGCGACGTCGCTGTGGCCATACTCGCCCTGCAGGATGACGCCCGTAGGAATCTCTTCACGGGTGTCCTCCAGGAGCGCCTTGACCATGCGGCCCGTGCAAGCGCCCGGGGCGTACGCCGTGGCACCCACGCGCTCGATGATCTCCATGGCACGGCCCCGAGTGGTCTTCTCCCACGCGGCCCAGTCGCCGCCAGCCAATTCGCCGCTGCTGAGCGTGGGGCTGACGAACATGGTTTCGCCGTGCTCGCCCAGGATCGTTGCGCGCACGGTGCGGTCGCCCGTGGCGTCGCGCACGATGTCCGTGAAGCGTGCCGAGTCGTGCAGGCTCGTCATGCCGATGACCCGCTCGCGGGGGAAGCCGAGTTCCTTCCAGCAGATGTAGAGGAGGATGTCGACGGGGTTGGTGACCAGAAGGAACACGCAGTCAGGCGCGTGCTGCTTGACTTGCGAGCAGATGTCCTTCATGATCTTGATGTTGATACCCAGCAGGTCGGCGCGGGTCATGCCAGGCTTGCGGGGCATGCCAGCCGACACGACCACGATCTCGCTACCCGCCAGGGTGCTGTAGTCGGTGCTGCCCGACACCTTGGTCTGGCGGCCAAAGGCCACACTGGCCGTGTTCAGGTCCAATCCGCGGCCGACGGCAGCCGGCTCGGCGATGTCCACGAGAGCGATCTCATCGATCTTGTCCGTGAGGGCGAGCGTCGCGAAGATACTGTTGGCACCGATCGTACCGGCGCCGACAAAGCCGACTTTGACCATGGCCGCGCGACAGGGGGCCCCTTGAAAGCGTTGGCGCCGGCACAGCCGGACCTGCATGGTCACAGGCACAGGTAACGGGGGCGCGGCCGGACAGCGCCTTTTCCAAGTCTTGCAGGTTCGTCGAGCCAGCTTCTGGCTGCAGCTGGTCCAAGGCTGTCGATCGTATGGCACCCAAACGACCGGCGCTACGCGTGGGTGTGCGGCAACGCATCCAGTTCCCGGATCTTGGCTCGCAGTTTGCCAAACACGGTCAGTCCGATGAAGACGGCGGCGGCGAGGCTGAAGCTGCCGGCGATGAAGCTCGTGAAGTTGTAGACGGCGTGGAGCAGGAC
>JBFJVP010000224.1:0-5254 GCA_041624075.1 Thermoplasmatota archaeon
AGGGTTTGTTCATTCGAACCCTGCAGGAATGCTGTATATGTGGCGTTGTCCGGCAACGTATCGTTGTGAGCGGACCGTGCCCTCTGGGCGGGGCCATCCACGAATGCGACCCCGGAGAGGCCACCGACGGCGGCACTGAAGTTGTCGATGTTGGTGAGGTGCACGACGGGGTCGCCCTCGACGAGCACTTGTAGGAACGCCTGGCCGCCGAAGTTGGCTTCGTAATCGCGTGCCGCCCGGTACGGGGCGCCCTGCCGCGTGGGGGGTTCCAGGGAGGGCTCGATGGAAACGCCCGCGGCCAGGATGGCCGAGCCGATGGTGATGAAGGCCACCACCGTGATGACGGGTGGCCAGTGCCGCGTCGCCGTGACGCCCCATCGCTCCAGCAATCGCTCCAGCCACGGAGCATCTTGACGTCCCCCGGACTTGGGCGTGGGCGCGAGGCGCAACAGCGCCGGCAGGAGCGTCAAGGCAAGGGTCAGGGACGCCACGACCCCGAGAACGAGGAGGATGCCCCAGTGACGAATCTGGGGAATGGCCGATGCCATGAAGCTGCCGAAGCCAATGGCAGTGGTGATGGCCGTCAGCCCGGCCGGGCGGCCCGCGATTCGACCAGCCTCACGGGCGGCGCCTGCAGCATCAAGGCCCAGGCGTTGGGAGCTGCGAAAACCGTTGACGATATGCAACCCGTAGTCGAGCCCGATGCCGAGCACCAGGGGCGCAACACTGTAGAGCAGGGGTGAAAACGGCACGCCCACAAGGGGCAGGGCAGCGTATGCCCAAGCGGTGGCCATCAAGACCGTGAAGAGGGGCAGCAATGCGTCGCTGAAGCGCCCGAACAAGAGAATCAGCACCAGAACCATGGCCGCCAGTGCCAGGGGCATGAGTAATTGCAGGTCGTTGGTTCCGCTTTGCCGCGCCGCCTCGTTGCTGTGGGCAGCGCTGGTGACGCTGAGTTGGGTGGGGTTCCAGTCGCCAGGCGCGGCGAGCACGGCATCCAGTTCGCTCACCACGCGTGCATCGGAGGCATCGGGGTCCAGGTTGAGCGTGATGGCGCTGAAACGGCCCGAGCTGACCTGGTCGAAGCGGCCACTGGGGTCGCTTTGCAGATCGGCCAGGATTTGCCGCAGTTCGCCTCGGGGAATGCTGCGCAGCTGCCGCCCCGCCTCATCCTCAACCAAGGTGGCGAGGCTGGTCACGTCCAGGACGACGGCCGATTCCCGCAGGCGATCGCCCAGGTTCGCCAGCTTCTGGAGGGTCAAGGGCGCGACGCGTTCGGCTTCGCTTTCGTGGCGTACCATCACGAAAGCGAGGCGACGTTCGCCGAACGCAGACGCAATCTCGTCAGCGGTTTGGATCTCCGCCATCCCGTCGGGCAGAAACACTTCATCGATGTTTGCCTGGTGGCCAAATGTCACGGCACCGGCACCCAGGCCGGCGGTCACGACGACCAGAATCAGGAACGTCCACCAGGGGTGGCTCGCCGACCAGGCAGGCACGCGCTCAAACATGGAAGCAGGGTGACGAGTCGGGGCAGCGTCAAGAAGGTGTTGAAGAGTGAAACCTATGGCTGCTCGTGACCACCAAGGACCCGGTCAAGCAGGGCCGCCACGCGGTCGTGGAATTGCTGCAAGGACCCATCGTTGACGATCATTTCGTCGGCAAGGGCGATGGTTCGGGCGATGCCCCAGCCGAGTTCCCGCTGATCGCGGGCGTCAAGGCCTGTGGAGTCCATGCTGTCGTCGGCGCGGCCGCGCTTGAGCATGCGGTCAAAACGATGGCTTTGGTCTGTGTGGATGGCAACCAGCAGGAACTCGTTGCCCAGTTCGCGTCGAAACGTCTCCACTTCCTCCAGGTTGCGGATGCCATCGATGAGCACCACCTCTGAACCGGATGCCACCTCGCGAACCCGCTCGACGGTGCGGCGGCTCCAAATGTCGCGGCCCTCGTCGGCGCGCATTTGGCTAGCCACCTGACCCACATGCTGCGAGTCGCGGGGCAGGCCGCGCCGCTCCACTTCTTCCCAGATCAGGTCACCCATGCGTACAACCGGGTAGCCCCGTTGACGGGCTACGCTCATGGCCTCGGATTTGCCACTGCCTGGCATTCCGGTGATGCCGATGACGTGCACGGCGGGGCCGAGTCTGCCTGGCTACAAAAGGGGGCCGCGTAGGGCTGACTCGTGGCCCGGATGGGTGGCCGGCCCGCTTGCACGGGCCGGCCTGGGGGTTTGGTGGTGTTGCTGGTTTAACCGGACACGGGCGTGGTTGCCACGGGGTGAGAGGTCTGGATTGGGGCTGCTCCTTCGGGGTCGAAAGCCCAGGCGATGCCAAGGGCGCGCGCAAGGCCTTGGTCGACCGCAGCAAGGCAGTCCGCCTTGATGTCGGCCAGCTTCAGGTGGCCCATGGCGTAGGCAACCATGCGGGCCTCGTGGCGCAGTTCGGAGATGCGGCGGCGTGCGCCGTCCAGCCCGCCGTCAACGGCGGCTTGGAGCAATTGGCGACCGAAGGCGGCGCCGTGGGCGCCGAGGGCGAGTGCCTTGGCGAGGTGTCCGCCGTCGCGCATTCCCCCGGAAAGCACGGCATCGCAACCTGCAGGCAAGGGGGAAGCCCTCAGGCGGCTGGCGATGGCGAGCAGGGGAAGGCCGACTTGGTGGAGGAACACGGAGGGGGCCAGTGCCGTGCCGCCCTCGGCGCCGTCAAAAGTAACAAGGTCCGCGCCGCCGGCTGCAGCAGCGTGGGCCATGGCGACCACGTCGCGGCTGGGCGGCAGCTTGACCCAGGCCCGGGCGCGGGGGAAGTCGTTGCGCAGGTGGCGCACTTGGGCTTCGAGGATGTCGGTGGTGAAGGTGCCTGGGGCGCTGAAGCGTTCGCGGCGCGTGGTGCCGTCGCCGGCGTCGATGTCGTGTTCGCCGAGGCGGTATTCGCCGCTGAGGCGATCGGCGGTTTGGCCGTGGACGAGGGTAATGCCGCCCAGGCCGGCCTTGGCGCCTTGGCCAACCTTGATTTCGAAGCCGATGCGGCCAGCGGCGACGTGGGGTTCCACGTCGGGGTCGGTGTAGACGCGCCACCACAGTTCGTCCATGGCGTCTTCGACGGATTGCTGGATGACAACGCCGCCCAGGGCTGGCAGTCCCTGTTGCTGGCGTTGCTCCAGAACATCCAGGTAGGCCATCAGGCGGTCCTTGAACGTGATGCCGCCGTCTTCCGCGGGCTGGTCGTAGCCGTGCACGCTGGCGGTGTTTTCGCCCAGCACCATGACGATGCCTTCGTGGGCTGCGGCCTGGGCCATGGCGATGCCGTTCTGGTGGGCCACCGGCGTCGAGCCCATGGCAGGCAGCAGGAGGGGCAGGCCGGCTTCGAAGCCACCCAGTTGGCAGGTTGTGTCGACGTCCCAGGGGGTTGGTTCGCGGCCGAGGATGGCCATGTCCACGAGGCGGCCGGGCAAGTGGAGCGGCGGGGCCAGGAGGAGCGAGTCGAGGGTGGGTCCGGTGGGCGTTGCACCGAAGGCGCTCTGGCCGTATGGCGCGTCGGGACCAACGGGGTAGATGCCGGCCATTACGGTCCAACCTCGCCGGGGATCTTGGGGAAGGGCCTGGTGTGGAGGATGCTTGGCAGGCCGCAGATGAAGCGGGTCAGGCGCTCGACGCCGATGCCGAAGCCGGCACTGGCGGGGCTGCCGTCGCGCAGCATTTCCACGTACCACCCGTATTTTCGCACGTCTTCGCCGGCCTCGCGCATGCGCCCGACCACCTTTTCCAGGGTGTGTTCGCGCTCGGCGCCGCTGACGGCTTCGCCGTAGCCGTCGGGGTAGAGGACGTCGAAGTCGAGCAGGATGCCGGGTTCGTCGGGGTCCTCGCGGTCGTAGAATCCACGGCTGCCGCGGGGGTATCGGTCGACGATGATGGGGGTTTCACTGGCTGCGGACAGGATGCGTTCGCCTTCCCAGGGGATTTCGGCGTGGCGCGGCATTTCGTAACCCAGTTCGGCTAGCCGGTCGACTGCTTCGGCGTGGGTGAGGCGGCGGAAGGGGCCTGCCAAGTCGCGCCGGGGTGCGCCCAGAAGCTCCAGGTCGGCCTTGTGGGTGTCCCAGATGCGCTGGGACACTTCGCGAATCAGGTGTTCAGCCAGTTCTTCGGCGTCGGCGAGTTTGCCGTCGCGGATCTCCACGTCCACTTGGTAGAATTCGACCAGGTGGCGTCCGGTGTCGCGGGTGTCGGCGGGTTCCATGCGGATGCAGGGCGCCACCATGTAGACCCGCTCGTGGCCCCAGAGCATGAGCTGCTTGTACAGGATGGCACTGCTCATGATCTTGTAACGGTGGCCGTAGTAGTCGACGGAGGCCTGTTTGGCGCCGCGGATGCCGGGGTCGGTGACGGGTCCAAGAATTGGTGGGAGTGCCTCGAGGTGGCCTCGTTCGGCGAGCACTGTTCGCAGGTGTTGCAGGATGCCAGCCTGGATGCGTCCGATTGCTTGGGCGGAAGGGTGGCGCAGCCGTTGCCAGGCCGCCTCCGTCAACAGTTGCTGCATACCTCGTCCTTATCGCGTCGTGACCTTAACCATTTTCCCGGATTATCCGGTGATATGACGGCGCAAGGGCAAGTTCTAAGCCTAGATTCCGTCATTCTGCCAATCATGGACGATTTGGATCGTCGCCTTGTCCGTGAACTACAGCGTGACGGGCGAGCCCATGTGACCAGTCTGGCGCACAAACTGGAGGTGCCGCGATCGACGGTGCAGGAGCGCCTGAAGCGCCTCCAAGAGTCGGGCATCATTCGGCGCTTCGTCCCCCTGCTGGATCACGCCGCCATGGGCCGCCCCCTGCTGGTCCTGATGCTGGCCACCTTCAAGCCGGACGACGGCGTGGGCCAGCGAGCGGTGGCCGAGGCCCTGACCCGCATTCCAGGCATCACGGAGGTCCATCTGATTACGGGCGAGTGGGATTTCCTGATGAAGCTGCGAGCGGTCGACATGACCGATCTGAGCGACCTGATCATCGACCGCATCCGCTCCACGCCCGGCGTGGCGCGCACGTTGACCATGACGAGTCTGCACACCCAATTGGAAGAGCCCGCTTAGGCCAAACCGCAGACCATGACCTGCATCAGTGTGAATGGCATCTTATACCACAGCGAGACACAAAAAATTCTAAGCCAGGCACAAAGTTCAAGAACCCCGCCCACTCGCCGCAATTCGAGGCCTACCATGAAGACCATCACCACCGTGCTCGCCATCCTGACACTCGCAACCATCGC
>JBFJVP010000225.1:0-5246 GCA_041624075.1 Thermoplasmatota archaeon
GAAAAGACCCCCATCCTCGTGGAGAGGGTCGTCGACGACATCGACTCAATCGTGCGCATCGTGCGCTTCGAGGGCTGGCAAGCAACGGCTGCCGGGACGCGGGAAGTCAAGCTGGCGCTGAGAAAGACCCTGTTCCAATACAAGCTGCATGCTGAGCAGGAGCTGTTTGAGCGTGCGTACGGGTACATTGAGGAGTATTATTAGGAGCGTCGCCACGCGAGCCGTCAGCCGCTCACGAACCAATACGATCCGTCCACCCTGATGCACCCAGCTCAACACACAGGCTTGTGCCTGGTCGAACGATGATCCTGGACGTAGGGCGTTTGGCCTCGTTGCAAAAGCAGAACTCTCCGGAGTGCCCTTTGCCCCGGCGGTGCGTCACTTGGCGGGTGTTGGGCTGGCGCAGGAGGCGGAACAAGTGTGGGCCGTGGATGAGAACCAAGCTCATGAGGCGGCGCGAAGCGTGCAGGAGTGGTGGGAGCGTGGGTGGCTCTGAAGGCGGTCCAGGACGCGTCGTTTGTAATCGGTATCTTGCGGGGACTCGCCGTGGCTGTTGGCTTGTCGGGGAGTTGGATGCACCGGGGGCTTTGGCGGTTGGCGGCGCTGGTTCAGTACGAGTAGGGGTCGGGCGTTTGGCGCACTCGGTGGGCGGAGGCCGCTGTTCCCGGGCGCTTTCCTCCGTGGTGTGCGGGCTCAACGTTACCCTTCTCACGTGACGTGTCTTGCCAACGGGCTCTTGTGATCTCTGGTTTTACCTTTCGCGCGGATTGAATTCCGCGGTCATGGTATGAGATATGCAAAAGTGATGATGGTTGCTGTGGTTGGCTTGTTGGGCTTGGCGGCGCCGTGGGCTTCGGCCAATGATGTGGTGTCCAATGGGATTTCTTTGGCGATTCAGATCGCCTGCGGCGGGTCGACGCATGGTGAAACGATTCAGGATTGCTTCGATCGCTGGTACGATTTCGCTCAGAACGTGCCGGCCGTGGTTCTGTTGATTGCCTTGAACACGTACTGTGGTACACTAGGTGATCCAAGCCGGCCACCCTGCAACTAAGCTGTTTTGCTGCTTTGCCACCTTGTTCTCTTTTTCACGGGTCACACAAAGGCTATCCGTTGACTGTGGAAGTGGGGCTGCATGCGTGTCTGGGTCGTCGTGGTCTTGTTGGCGGGGTGCTCGGCGCCCGCGGATCCCGTGGATGAAGTCGTATGGCCATCGCCCCAGTGGGCCATCGATGCCTTGGAGGGTGGACAGGGCCATGATCACAAGTCGTACGCGCAGCACGTGGGCCGCTCGACGCCCAATTTCCGCTCGCTTGGCTACGACCCCCAGATCACGGCGTTTTCCAACGCGACCAGTGGTGGCTACCTGTGCGGGGAGGCGGCGACGTTCGACAACCGCACCATCGCGGTGACCCAGTCCCACTTCGAGGACGTGGCATTGGTGGTGGCCGACGTGACCGACGCGGCCAACCCCAAGTTGCTGGGTGAATTGGTCCTGGAGGGCGTGGGCGTGTATGATTCAGCCTTGACGGATGATGGGCGCTACGCGATCGTGGCGGTCACTGGTGCCAATGGGCGCGGCGTGCCCGTCGAGGTCGCCGTGCGTGCCACGTGGAAGAGCTCGTGTGGGGCGTCGTCGGGTCCGTACGTGATGTTGACCGCCACGCCGTCGGTTTTGCTCGTCGACTTGTCAGACCCCACGCACCCCGTGGTCGTTGATCAATTCCAGCAACCCGGTGCTTCCGTTCACTCCGTGTCGGCGGCGACCGTGGATGGCGTTCACTACGTGGCATCCTCAGCCCTGGGCGGCCTGGGTCCTTCCAGTTACTTCACGTTCCTGACCATCGGCCCGGACGCGTTGGGCGAGCCGGGCTTCCAGTTCTTCGGCGTCTACGAGGCCGGCAACCTCCAAAGCTTGGGCCTGTCACGCGGCCTGTTTCCCGGCCACACCGACGCAACCATCCACAAGCACCCCGTAACGGGCCAAACCTTGGCCTACCTGGCAACGTGGGACGGCGGCGTCATCGTGGTCGACTTGGTGGCCCCCGGCGTCGTGCGCCATGTTTCCAACTGGGGCGCTTTCCTGGAGGATTCACGCAACCTGGCCATCCACTCCACGCTGCCATTGGATGTGTTGTGGGGTGATCGGCACGTCACCATCGTCGGCGAGGAGACCATTACGCCCATCCCTGGCCTGCCCACGGGGCGCGTATTCGTTCTGGATACCACGGACCCCGCAGTGCCCAAGGAGGCGGCCATTTGGACGCTGCCCGTAGAAGAAGGCGGCTGGGACGAGCCACTCATCTTCAGTCCCCATTACGCGGCCGTCGTGAACCACACTGTCTTCGTGAGCATGTACCACGGCGGCGTGTGGGCCTTCGATGCCGCGCCGGAAAACTGGCCCCACCCCCCGACGGTGGGCGTCTTCCTGCCGGCGCGTGAGAGCCCGGCCAAGAACCGGGACGTGGTGGGTGGCTGGGGCGTCATGACCATGGCTCCCAGTGTCCTGGAGGTGCTGGCCCTGCCCGACGGAACCCTGGTCAGTTGGGATTCCATGGCGGGCATCCACACGTACCGCTTCGAGCCCGATGCCCGTGTGCAGCCGGTGCCCAACTGGTTCGAGCGCTAGGCAAGGCCTGTGCAACACTCGCCGGCCCCGCGCCGTAAACACGACGGGCCCCGGCGCCGCCCAAGCTAAACCAGTCCTGCGACGCCCGTGCAAGGGCACGTTCGCGTTCACGGGGGGCCAGGGATGGCAAAGGACTAGACGACGGGGTACTGGTCCAACCTCGCAGGGTCCGCCGTTGGCTGGTGGGGCGAGTCGCCAAAGCCGTCGCCATCGGCGTCCGTCCCGGCGTAGTCGCTCCAGAAATTGCCGCCCACGGTGGCGCCGCCGGCCACGTTGGGGCCGCTGCCGGGCAGGGGCGTGGTGTACCACTGGACGGGCGCCCCGACGGTGGCCACGGCGTTGACGCCGTTGTCGAACCAGTTGTCCCACACTTTTTGCAGGTAATCGGCGGGGGCCACAAGCACAAACGACGAGTGATCCGAACTCAGGTTCAGGCCCAAGCCGTTGCCAGCGATGCGGTTGCGGGTAAATTCCATGGCCGGCGGATCGTCCAGCGCGATGCCCACGGCGTTTGCTTCAACGGTGTTGTCCTTCACCTGGACCGGGCTCTCGAACGCCGTCGTTGACGACGACGGGCCCCAGAACCCGAGGTGAATGCCCGTGCCGCCGTTGCCCCGCACCACGTTGCCCTCGGCCCTCGGGCCCGCCAGCACCGAATCGATGTCGGGCACCAAATCGTTGTTGCCCCAGCTCCCGACCCTCAACCCATCCCCGCCGTTACCAGCAATGGCGTTGAAACTGATGCTGCTACCGAACATCTCGTCGATGATGATGCCGTCGCCCACGCTGTCACGAACGAGGTTGCCGTCCACCACCGACGGGTCGCCCAGAATCATGCCGTGGCCGCCTGCCTCGAGAACCGAGTTGCCGGAGGCCGACGTAGAGCCGAAGACAACCACGCCGTCGCCCTCAGCGCCCTCGACATGGTTGTTGACGATGGAACCGGAGCCGGCCTGGATGCCGCGGCGGGCCACGTCCTTGACCACGTTGCCGATGATGCCGGATTCGCTTCCAGGCAGGCTGCTGCGGAAGTTGCCCCCGACCACGATGCCGTGCCCGCCTGCACCCTCGACCGCATTGTCCCTGACCAGTGTATAATCGTCCATTCTGATGCCGTGGGAGGTCGTCTCGGAGATCCGGTTGCGGGAGACCTCCACGGGCGGGTCCAAAACGGAGCGGATGCCGACCTGGGCTCGCTCGATCACGTTGTCCGTGATGGCTCCAATGGGATCGTACAGCAGCATCGCCGTGAAGTCGATGTCCACAAACGTGTTCCTGGCAATGGTGTGGCTGCGCTCCGCCACCAGGCCATGGGCGCAGTGCTCGACGCTGTTGTCCGTGATGACGTCCGTGCGGCCCCCCTCGTCGCCGAGGACGTATAGCGCCGTGCCCGAGCAATGCTTGATCGTGTTGCCCGTCACGGGAGACTCGCTGCCACGCTCCACCCGGATGCCGTCCCCGACTCCGTGCAAGACGTTCTGGGTGACGGGCCAGTTGAAGGCTCCGCCAAGCAGGTGAATGCCGGTGGAGGCGTCGCGGATCGTGTTGCCTCGCACCGCGTTGGCCTGGGTTTCCTCTTGCAGGCCGGCAGAAACGAGGGCGAAGGCCACGTAGTCAAAGGGCGCGCCACCGGCGCCTCGCACCGTGATGCCCTTGCCTTCCACGTCGATCCGGTTGGACGCCACGACGACGGCCCCCGCATTCTGGATGTTGATGCCATTGTACGGCTGACCATCCACGGGGTCCGTGATCCGGTTGTCCACCACACGAACGAACATGTTCACGTTGCGAATGGAAATCCCTGCGCCACCCGAGGCGTCGATGTTGTAGCCGGCGATGATGTAGGGTCGGTCGGCTGATCCGTCGCCGGGCCAACCCTCGGCGCTGGCCTGGGCTTGCAGGTCGGCGTTGCCGTTGATGCTGATCGGGCCACGCATGGGCAGGGCCTCTGCGGCGTTGATAGGGCCGGGGGCCGCCATGACGAGAAGAAGCATGAGGGCCGTGCCGGCGATGCGTACAGCAGTTGTGGGCGAGTTCAGAGCTACCACCGCGAAATGGAACCAACCCAAGCGATATAAACGACTGGCTGGCGCAAGCCACGCGTGCAGGCCAACGCCTGCGCGGAGCGTCGTTTCGACCGTAGGGTGGCGCCGCGAGCCGGACCACTCTCGTACAACCACAGGCCCAGGCCCACCCCCAATCGCTTTTAAGCAAACCTCGTGTCCGCCAATTCGTCCAGAGAACCGAAGAGGCGGGCGCTTTGCCCCGAGTGAACCTCCCCAAGGGCCCACCACATAGGACCCGGCGAGGCGCACCATGCTTCTTCGTTCACCACGGTGAACGTTATGCAACCCCAAGGCAACATGGCCTACGACAGGGCCATCACAGTTTTTTCCCCAGACGGGCGATTGTTCCAGGTCGAGTACGCGCGTGAGGCCGTCAAGCGCGGCACCACCGCCATCGGTGTACGAACCCAGGAGGGCGTCGTTCTGCTGGTCGACAAGCGGGTCAGCAGCCGGCTGGTCGTCCCCACGTCCATCGAGAAGATCTTCGTTCTTGACCAGCACGTCGGCTGCGCCACCAGTGGCCTCGTCGCCGACGCCCGCAGCCTGGTTGA
>JBFJVP010000226.1:0-5245 GCA_041624075.1 Thermoplasmatota archaeon
CCAACAATCCAACCGCAAGCGGCGCCATGGGTCACAAGGGTGATGTCTTCGCCGAGTACGATGCCGAGGTCGGCGGCGGGCTCTACCTCAGCCGGCAATTGTTCATGGAGGGCAACGACGCTGCGGGCCAGGACGGCAACCAGAACATCTACTTCTACGACGACGACAACCGCATGGGTGAATCCATTTCATGGCAGGACAATTTTGACGAATTCCGCGTCACGGATGACTTGACGATTTTCGACGACTTGACGATTGGACTGGACGAAGCCACCGACGACGACACGATTTTCTTCGACGGGACAGCGACGCCGGAATTCCTCCGATGGAACGACACAGCCCACGAATTCCAGTTCTCCGAGAACCTAGTCACCGCCGGCTACCTAGCCATCGACAACGCCGATTCCGCGAGCCAGTCCCTCTACTTTGGACCCGAGGCCGAATCACTGTACTGGCACGAAGAAACGGCCAATTTCTATCTGAGCGACGCAATCTCTATTGCCGGCCCTGTCACAGTTGAAGAGGCGGGCTCGTCGCAACCTGCAAACTACAATCGCTTCTGCGCAGTCACATGCTCGTCCCCCGCGTCTGGGGCGATGGCAAGTGCGGGGGACGCCTGGTTTGGAGGCGACGTGGAGGTTGCCGGAGACCCCTTCTTCTCTGGCAACCTGTACGTCAACGGCAACGCAGCAGCGGGAGATGACAGGGATCAATCCATCTTCTTCTACGATGCGGACAATCGCGCCCAGGAGTGGCTGCGCTGGGATGATTCACAGCATCAATTCCGTTTGTCCGATCAACTTGATGTTGCGGGGCCATTGACCGTGAGTGGGTCCGAAACCGTGCTGGCTTTCGGCACCATCCACCCCGGCCGCATCGAGCATTCACCCTCCGGCTTTGACTTCAACGATGACATCAATACGCTCGGCAATCTCGATGTGAGAGGACGCACCATTCTCCGTGAAATTCTGCAAATTGACAGCGACGACGAGGACGGCGATGAGCGCATCTGGTTCGGGTCGGGTGTCGATCTGGAGAGTTTGAGGTACCATGGCCTGCGCGAGGAGTTCATTTTGAGCGACGACTTGGTGATTGGGCCGGGCTACGACGACGGGGCGGCCGACCGACTGTCGTTTGCCGGCGGCGACCATTGGGTGGAATATCGCTCGGGTGAGGCCAACCGCTTCGTCGTCAACGATGACTGGCGCGTGTCGGGGGACATTGACCTGCTCCTGACAGGCGAAACGATCAACGATGTGTGCTTCGAGGAGTTGGCGATCTACGAGTCGCTACGTCGCTGCTCGGATGCTCCTGCGGATCTCGCCGAGTGGTACCCTGCCAGCGGGGCGCAGCCGGGCCACATCGTGTATGCGACCGATGACACCTTGACGTACCTGAGCGACGCCGTCGATCCGCGAACGGGCGCGGTGACCCCTGGTGCAGAGGAGCACACGGTGGCCATCGTTGCGCCGGCCCAGTGGGGAGATCGGGTGCCGCTCGGCGTGGTGTCGACATCGCCCTGGCGAACCATTGGCAAGGCAGTCCTGGATGCGACGGACGAAGCCGAGCCGATCGCGCTGGCGGGCCGTGTTCCCACGTTGGTGAGTGCCGAGAACGGCGCCATCCGGCCGGGCGACCCCATCGCGCTGGGCACGCAGGCCGGCGTGGGCGCCAAGGCCGTCGAGCCGGGCCCGATCGTTGGTTACGCGCTGGATCATTACGACGGCGTCGGAGTCGGCAGCATCCTGGTGAAGGTGGACCCCGGCCACTGGGGCGCGGAGGACCGGCTTGAGGAGCTGGAGCGGCAGAACGACGAACTGCGCCAAGAGCTGGATGAACTTCGAGCCCTCGTGGAAGGGCTTGTCGGGGGACCGTAAACGTGCGCCCGGGGGCCCGGCTTTAAGCCGGGCCTCCGCCTCGGCCGCTTGTGCATCCGGTCGAGAACATTCGGGGGAGCCTGTCGGACCACCTGTCTGGTCGCAAGGTTGTGCTGGCTGTCTGTGGGTCCATCGGGGCGGTCAAGACGGTCGAACTGGCACGGGAGTTGATTCGCCACGGTGCCGAGGTGGTTCCGGTTATGTCGCGGGCCGCTGCAGGCATCATCCACCCAGACGCCATTCACTTCGGCGCGGGATGCAAGCCGATTCTCGAACTGACTGGGGCCGTTGAACACGTTGCCCTGTTGGGCGACGTACCCGGCAAGGCAGACGTGCTGCTTGTCGCGCCGGCAACGGCCAACACGGTAGCCAAGATGGCTCTGGGCATTGACGACACCGTGGTGACCACGTGTGCCACGGTGGCCTTTGGTACCCGAACTCCCGTCGTCGTGGCGCCGGCGATGCATGAGGCGATGCTCGATCACCCCGCCGTGGGGCGGCATGCCCGAACACTGGTGGAAGACTTCGGAGTCACTTGGGTGGAGCCCCTGCACGAGGAGAAGAAAGCCAAGCTGGCGGAGGTGGAGCGCATCGTGGAGGCGGTCATCCATCGCCTGGCCAACGACGCGCGCCGCCCCGGCCCCCTGGCAGGCAAGAAGGCGCTGGTCATTTCTGGCGCCACCGCCGAGCCGCTTGATCCCGTGCGCGTGGTGACCAACCGCAGCAGTGGGCGCAGCGGCCACATCCTCGCCCTGGAATTGTTGCGGGCTGGCGCCGATGTCCAGATCTGGCAAGGCACCGCCACGGAGCCGCTGCCAGATGCCTTGCGGGAGCGTGCAACGGCGTACACGAGCCACGCTGAACTGGCCCGGCTGGTGGGCGAGCAAGACTTGTCCGGGTACGACCAGATCTGGATGCCGGCCGCCATCAACGACTACGCGCCGGTGCCCGCAACGAGCAAGATCGGCAGCGAGCAAGCCGAATTGGTGGTCCGCATGAAGCCCCTTTCCAAGATCATCGAGGCGGTGCGGCAGCGGGCTCCTGATGCCGTTCTGGTGGCCTTCAAGGCGGAAAGCAACGCCTCCCAGCTGGCCAGCCGCGCACGGCAGCGAATGCAGCGTTACCGAGCCCAGTTCGTGGTTGCCAATACGGCTGATGCCTTTGGCGCCGAACGGACCGAAGCACTGCTGGTGGGACCCGACGACGAGCAACCGTTGGCTGGCTCCAAGGAAGAGGTGCTGCGGCAAGTCGTGCGCCGCGTGGCGGATGCCAGTCGTACCTCGCGGGTGGTTTCGGCGTGACTGGGGACGTTTCAGCGGCCTTTGCTCCAGCGCACGTAAGCGGCTTGTTCGCCGTGCACGACGAGGCGGAAGGGCCCTTGGATAAGGGGAGTCGGGGTGCCGGGTGGAGTCTCGATCGGGGAGCCACCGCCACGGTGCGGGTGGCTGACGAGCAAGTGGTCCGCATCAATGGCGAGCCCAGTCCGGCCGACGTGACCCGCCGAGCCCTGGCAGTGCTTGGCGTGGAGCCGCTCCATGTCGACATCCAACTGGATCTGCCCCAGGGTCAAGGGTTTGGCATGAGCGCCGCTGGCACCCTGGCGGCCTGCTTGGCCGCGTGCCAATTGCTGGACGTGGAGCCGGAACGGGCCCTCGAAGCGACGCATACGGCAGAAGTGGAGCACGGAACCGGCCTCGGTGACGCCATTGGCTCCTGGAATGGTTCGGGCGAGTTGCGCATCAAGCCCGGGTGCCCGCCTCGCGGATGGGCGATGCGCATCGAGCCGCCGCCGGAGACCCATTTCCTTTTCTGCGTGCTCGGGGACCCCATTCCCACGTCCAGCATCATCCGCGACGACCAGTGGCGCCAGCGCACGCGTGAACTGGGCGACGCCGCCGTGGATCGCATCCTGGCCGCTGGGCGAACCAGGGCTTGGCCGACGCTGTTGGCTGAGAGCCACGACTTCACGCAGGCCCTGGGTTTGCTGCCGCCCGGCGTCGCTGACTTGGGCAAGCGCCTGGGCGGCCTGGAGTGGGGCCAGTGCATGCTGGGCTCGACGCTGTGGGTCACGGGGGAGGAGCCGACCTTGGGCAAGGCGCGGGCGGCTCTGGAGTCGGCGGGCCACGTCATTGGGGCGTCGGTGGATTCGGCTGGCGCGCGGCTGGTGCGCCCGCCCACGGAACTCCCGGCTTGACGGCACGCCGCGGGACACCGCCCGCTTCTTCAGCACACGGGGGATGGCGGATCATGCGCCGCTACCGCGTCTTGGACGTGTTTGCCCAGCAGCCCCTGGCCGGCAATCCGCTCACGGTTGTGCTGGACTGCGACGGCCTCGATTCGCACACCATGCAGGCCATCGCCCGGGAGACCAACCACTCGGAGACCACGTTCGTGACGGCTAAGCAGGCCCGCGACGGCGCATGGCCGGTTCGCATCTTCACCCCGGTTCGGGAGCTGCCGTTTGCCGGCCACCCGACCCTGGGAACGGCGTGGGTGATCAACCAAGAGTTTGGCGCCCCATGGCCCATCACCCTCGATCTGGGCGTGGGCCCCATCACCGTGCGCCAGGACGATGGCATGCCGGGCCTGTTGTGGATGAGGCAGAAAGCTCCCACCTTCGGCAGCACCGTGGAGCCAGCCGACGCGGCGGCCTTGCTGGGACTCGACGCCTCCGACATCGACGGCCCGTGCCGAGTGGTGTCTACGGGAATGCCCTTCCTGATCGTGCCATTGGCCAGCCTGGACGCCGCCCAACGCGCCCGGATGCACCTAGAACGAATCGACGCCCACCCCATCGCCGCCGAAACCCGGGAGATCTTCCTCTTCACCCGAGAGGTCGAAGGCCAAGGAGCCGACTTGCACGCCCGCATGTTTGCCCCCGCCGCAGGCGTGCCCGAAGACCCGGCCACGGGCAGCGCCAACGGCTGCCTCGCCGCCTACCTGAGTCGGCACCAGGTTCTCGGGGCCGCCGAGGTGGACTGCGCGGTGGAGCAGGGCATCGAGATGAAGCGGCCGAGCCGGCTGCATATCCGGGCCACGCCGACGCCAAGCCGGGGCCTCCGGGTTGAGGTGGGGGGCCGCGTTGTTCCCGTGGCTGAGGGAGTCTTCCTGTCGTGACGCCACCCAGGTCGCCTGGAGCGACGGGAGGACGGCGATGGCCACGGT
The DNA here is from genome assembly GCA_041624075.1 of Thermoplasmatota archaeon. GTDB lineage: Archaea > Thermoplasmatota > E2 > JACPAO01 > JAHFTW01 > JBFJVP01. The sequence goes on from JBFJVP010000226.1 coordinate 5,043, forward strand.
GCCGGTGAATTCGTGCGCGGTGTACGGAAACCCGGTGCCGCTATGGTAGTACTACGCCAATTGCGTGTACGTGGCGGTGCCGTCGGCCTCGATTTCCAGCGACCGCGCGCCGGGGCACGGCCCTGTGTAGCCAGGGTCCGTCAGGGCAATTCCGAGGCAACCCCGGCCCGTGTGACAGGAGACCACGGTCCCTCGGCCCGAGC
>JBFJVP010000227.1:0-5205 GCA_041624075.1 Thermoplasmatota archaeon
GCGTCGAGGTAGGCGCGGTGGCTCGATTGACGATCAAGAACCTGGATCCGACGCTACGCGGTGTCCTGGCGACACGAGAGTTGCACGGAGCCGGCAGCCATGCTTTGCACCTTGATCTTCGGCTGGAATGGACCGACGCGGTGAGGCGGGTTCGGGGTTCGGCCGAAATTCGTGGCCTTATGGAGGAGTTTGAGGAGTTTGCCGCAAGCCATCCCATCGAGCGGTTGGATCGCGGCCGATTGTTGTCCATGGCGCGGGAGGCCTTGCAGGGCGTCGCGGCAGTGGACCACGATGACGAGGCACAACCGGAGCCCCCCGTTGAGGGCGAAGCATTGGTGGAGACACCATGAGGCTTCATCGCTTGGAGCTGACCAATTACCGTCGGCACCGTCACAGCCGAGTTGAGTTCGCCGACGGCGTGACGGCCGTCATCGGACGCAACGGCAGCGGTAAGTCGAGCCTGATCGAGGCGCTCGGTTTTGCCTTGTTTGGAACCGGCGCGACGCGAACGAGCAAGGACCTCCTTCGGTCGGACGATGCTGCCCCCTCCGACGCCGTGTCCGTGACGCTGGAGTTTGACCTGGATGGCCAGGCAGTGGGCGTCGTTCGCGAACTGCGAGGACGAAACCTGACGCCCAGCGCAAGCCTTACGGTCAATGGTCAAACGTTGGTGCCGGCGGGAGCCGGGAGTTCCGACGCCGTCACGAAGCAGTTGGAAAAACTGCTTGGCTTGAACGCTGATGGGTTCTTTACCACGGTTGTCGCCCGCCAGAAGGAGTTGAGTCGCCTCGCAGACCAGAAGCCGACGGAACGCAAACGGCTGATTCTGGAGATGCTTGGTGTGGACGAACTGGACCGCGCCATTGCGCGGGCAAGGCGCCGACGTCTGGATGCCGAGGCGGGTGCAAGGGCGCTGGCCGATTCCCTGGGCGACCCGGCAGGGCTGGCTGAAGAGGCGAGGCTAGCCAACGCGCGCTTGGCGGAGGCCAAGGGGGCATTGGCGGCGGCCCAGGTCGACTGGCAAGCGGCCAAGCAGGCCGATCAGAAGGCCGCTGCGGAAGCGGATCGCCTGGAGCACATGGCTCAGCAGTATGCCTCGATGGTGCAGGTGCGCCGCGACGCTGAAGCCCGGCACCAGCAGGCCATGGAGTCTGTGAGCCGGGTGAAGGCGCAATTGCAGGAGGCGGAAGCAGCCCACCAGCAGGCGGAACGCCTCACGTCGGCGGCCACCTCGGTCAAGGCCGCCCAAGATGCTTTGGCAGCTGCCGAGCAACGCCACCGGGCAGCAAACCAGCGGCGCCAGGCGCTTGAGCAGGTCGCTGTAGCAACGCAAGAATTGCAGGAGCTGGAGAAGCGCCTGGACGCCCAGCCTGTGGCCGAACCAGTTGAACCGGGCCGCATCGACGAGGCCAACCGGCGCGCGCGGCTTGCCCAATCGCGTCTTGCGCGGCTTGAGGAAGCCCTGGCCGTTGCAAGACACAACCTGAACGGCCTTGACGGCCGCTTGGCGGAACTAGCATCACTGGGTTCAGATGCGCCGTGTCCTACATGTGAGCGCCCCCTGGCCGATCACCTGCCAGACCTCAATGCAAAGACCCGCAACGCCCGCGCCACGGCGCAAGCCAAGGTGGAGGAATTGGCGGCGGCAACGACGCAGGCCAAGGCCGAGGCAGACGCTGCACGCCAGATGGTGGCAGACCTGGACCAGGAGGTCCGCGCCGCAGAAGCCACCCAAGTCCGACGCGCGTCCCTGGAAGAGCAAGTCGTTCGCGCCCGCCGCCGATTGGAGCTTGCAGAGAGAGGTGTGCCCGAGGATCCAGGCCCCACCACAGACGCTGCACCACTTCGGCAAGCATTGGCCGAGGCACAGGCCGCACGCGACGACTGGCTACGTGCTACCGAGCGAGCGGCGGGCCGACATGCGCTGGCCCAGGAGCTTTCGGCGGCAGAGGCGGCAAGGGCGGAGGCCCGGCGGCACTGCCTGGAAGCGCAATCAGCCCTCGACGCGGTCGAGGACCCCGCACGGGATTTGCAGGCGGCACGCCGTGCGCGGGAAGCGGCACGTACCCAGGAGCGCCAAGCAGAAGCCACCGTGGCCCGTTGCCGAACCGAGTACCAGGTAGCGGAAGTGGCAGTTAGCGAAGTTGAACGGCGAAGAGCAGAGGACCAAGAGCGGCGGCGAAAATTGGCCTCCATGCAGGAAGATGCCCGTTACTGGGCAGCTCTTGCTGGCAGCCGTGGCGGCGGCTTGCTGGATAACTTCCGAGTTCACTTGGTAAGCCGCGTAGGCCCGGCCATCGCCGCCGAAGTCAGTCGCTTGCTGGCACAATTCACCGGCGGCCGTTACACGGAAATCGTCCTGGACGACAATTATGCAATCACGGTGGCCGAAGGAGGGGTTGCGTATCCCCTGGAGCGATTCAGTGGTGGCGAAGCAGACGTTGTCCACTTGGCGTTGCGGTTGGCCGTAAGTCGCCTCTTGGCTCAGCGTTCAGGAGGTGCCGAATTGCGGTTCCTGGCGCTCGACGAGGTTTTCGGTAGCTTGGATGCCGAACGGCGCGAACTGGTTGCCGGTACGCTGGAACAGCTCACTCACCTGTATAGCCAAGTGGTGGCCGTGACCCACCTGGAGGATCTACAGGAACTGGACCACGTCATCTGCGTGCAAGCCGAGGATGGCCAATCCATCGTAACGACTCGTTCGTAGCATTGGTAAGGGGAAAGGAAGAGATGGCGTTACTCATTCGACGCGAAGAATGCCCCAGGCACCCTTCTCCATGAAGGCCAGCCGACCGCTACCATACAGGTAGTCGCCTGCACCGCCTTGACCCGCGACGGCCCAAGCGTTGGACACTTCACGGGGCCCGAGCGTGTAGGAGTTGACGACGTTGCTGCCTTCGGCATCGCGGTCCACCTTCCAGTTGTGCCCCGCCACGGTGTGGACTTGCAACTGGTCGCCGGCACCTCCCACCGCTCGAATGACCATCAATTGGCCTTGGCGGACATCCAGCACAGGGGTCTCCAGCACGCCGAACAAAGGTTCGCTGAAGGCCATGTGAACGAGCGGATTGCGCAGCTCATGGCGCAATTCGCGTCCGCCCGCCAGAGCCTGGCTGCACGAGTCGTTGTTGAGCTGGCAGGTGTGGACGCCCAAGCCTCCCACCTCATCGCCGCCGGCCGTGAACGGGCCATATGTGCCGCCGAGTCGCTCGGCCAACGGCTCGGTTCGGTAGTTTACCGAGACCGGCCCCTGCACATCGATCGTGTAGGGCATCACGCTCGCCTCGAAGTTGGGGTCATCGCTCGCGTACAAGACGACATGCTCGCGCACCGGAGTTCCATCTGCCAATACGAGGTTGGAACTGACACCCGTTGCCGGCTCGAAGGTGGCACCCTCAGGCTCCACGACCAAGGCACCATAGAGGCCATTGATGGCATCGCGGGCGGGGTCCCCGAAGCTGGTGAGGTACGTGACGCCCAACTCGCGGTCGGCGAACCATCGATATGTGCGACTTTCGCCAGGTTCCACCAGTTGCTCGCCATCCACGGGAATGCCATCGGATGCCGGCTCCACGAGGACCATCGAAGGGCTAAGGCTGACAGGTCGATTCAAGTCGTTGCGGAGAGTTACCTCCACGACCTCGCCCGGACTGGCGCGCAACACTAACGGCTCCGGCCGTTGGTGCCCGCCTTCAATCAGATCCGCATTGGATGCCAACGCGAAGATTTCCATCGGCTCCATGAGCTCAAAACGCTCGTTGAGCAGGACATCAGCCTGCATGGCAACCACATCGTACTGCCTCACCGGGCCCGAAGGTAGCTCTCCGGGCGGCACGAACCCAGTATCCGGCAGCGGTTGCAAATCCGGCTGCAGCGCGTCGTGAACCTTGAGGACACCCCAGGCACCTCGTTCAAACATCTCGGGCTGCGTCATGTAGGCCAAATAGTCACCCGGCAGCCTCGCACATCCCCCTGCACCGCATTCCAGGCGCAGGTTATGCTGCGCGCTGATGCCGAAGCTCAACGCATCCATCGTCCGACTGCCGTCGAGATACTGCTCGTACGGGAACCGGTGACCCGTAACGGCAAATGTACCAACCGCCTTGCTCATGGAATTGGCGCCATACAACAAACGGATGCGCACATCATCGCCGGGATACGTCCTCCACTCAGTAGAAGCGTCACCATTTACAGGCGACAACGGGTTTCCGACGACCCTCCGGTCAAACGGCTCGCTGCGTAGGTTGATACTCGCCAAGTCACGGGGCTGACCCTGCTCGTTCGGCATTGTCGCACTTCGATCCTGAATTTGAGCCACGAATTCTCGGAAATCGCGGCAATTCAGGCTCCCGACAATGTTGGCTTCAGGTCCCTCATCAATCGGTTCGCCCGTTTCGGGGTGCAGCCACTGGCTACCCTTCGGCTCCACAACCAAGGCGCCGTACAAACCATGCCGCCACGTCTCCAAGCCGTCCACGTGGTCGTGGAAGTAGACGATTCCCAATTCGACATCCGCGAACCACCTGTAGCGCACGAACTCAGGCCCGACCCGTTGACCTGCAACGTGGTCGGTTTCAAGCGCTTCCGACAACGTGACGCTGTTGCCCGTAATTCCGACGATTTCCCGGAGTTCCACATCGGCCTCAGTCAGGCCGATTCCAATGCTGGTCCCAACGCGCAGTTCAGTGGCATCCTCAACCTGAATCAAAACGTCGCCCGCGCTTGCTGGGACGGCCAGGGCCGTCCCTGTTGACGTTGCCGGTTTGATCGATTGTTCATAATTGTGTCCGGTAATGACACCATCACTACCTTGCACATCAAACTGGACCAAATGAATGTGGATGTTGACCTTGCTATGGTCACCCTCAGCCTGGTGCAACTGACTCGACAGCAGGATATCCACGCAATCGCCTTGGTTGGCGCGAATCACCATTTGGTTGGGATTCTTGGTGCCGGCCAAGATAGCATCCTTGTGGTGCGCCAGGGAGAAGATCTGCCCATTGGGATCCACGTCACCGTGGTCGTTGTAGGCCACCGGCGCCTCCATGGCGACGATGTTGTAGTCGATCTTCCTTGAATCGGTTGGACACAACCCGTCAGGGTTTCGATCCCTTTGCCGTTCATCATGCCCCGCGAGTAGGGATAACAGCAACGTTCTTTCGGATTGGTCCCCGGATTGAAACCCGAGCTGCCCCGCAGCTGCCC
>JBFJVP010000228.1:0-5180 GCA_041624075.1 Thermoplasmatota archaeon
GACACGCGGCTGAGGACTTGGGTCAACTACGCAGATGCGCGCCTCGACGCCACGGCGGCCATGGTTGACGGTGCTCTCATCGTCACCGTCCCTGGACCTGGTACGGTTAGCATCCACTGGCCCGGCTTGCCGCCGCTCTATGTGGCCAACACCGGTGTGTCGATCACGAGTTGATCGCGCTCAGCATCTCCCTTTTCCCCTCCCCTCCAACTCTTTTTTGTAATGAATCCTGTAGCGCATGTGGCTGCGACCTGTCGTTTCCTGCTTGCGCTCCCTTCCATCACCGCTGCGGAGCTACTGCCGAAAAACGGTCCTAGTTACATTCTCGCGCGGGTTGGCATGCAGTCGGCGCAAGAAGCCGGTGGGCCCTGGGTCAGGGTGGAACAGCGACATCCGCCAGCGCCGGCGAACGGCCGGATGGCCGCACCAGCCTGGGCAGAAACCAATCCGGGTCTGATGTTTGCCCTTGAGCCGCGTGGATCGGCGCTCTGCGCCCGCAGCTAGGACAAGGTCCTTCAGACCAGATCGAAAACGGCACGGCCCTTGTGGGCCGCGCCGACCGGACGCGACGCGTCCGTTTCGACAAACTCTTCGCTCCGCTCAGACTTTGTCGAAGACCACACGGCCCTTGTGGGCCGCGTGGATCTGCGGGCTGCGCCCGCAGCTTCGACAAGGTCCTTCAGACCTTATCGAAGATCATACCTGGCTTGTAGCTAGAGCGGAATTGCACCTTTTGCCCCATCGGCAGATCGGATGGGCGCGCAATCCACTCGATCCAGCCACTGATACGGGGGCCGTCATCGAGCTTCACAACGACGAACGCAAACGGCGTTTCGTTGAGGAACTGCTCGGCGGCTACGGTCTGGATCGTGTACGATTCGACGGTTCCGGTGATGCTGAACTCGCGGGTCGTGATGTCGGACGAACGGCACTTTGGGCAGCGCAGCATGGGGCTGAACTGGTCGTACTTGCAGCCCTGGCAGTGGAAGCCCACGATGCGGTTGTCCCGCAGTGCCTCCTCCTGCTCCTTCATGCTGATGATGGGGCGGCCCGCCATGTGGGTCTTCTCCTGGACGGTTTCGGGCGACATCAGTTGCGCCTCCCCAACACATTGCACACAACCGTACCACCGGTGGCGCCCACGTTGTGGGTCAAGCCCTTCATGGCGCCGTCCACTTGGCGGCCGCCGGCTTCGCCCAGAAGTTGCTCGTACACTTCCACGATTTGGCCCACGCCCGTGGCGCCGACCGGGTGGCCCTTGGCCTTGAGGCCACCGCTGGGGTTGATGACACGCTTGCCGCCAATGGCGGTCTGGCCTTCGGTGGCCATCTTCGCGCCGGTGCCGCGGTCAAAGAGGCCCAGGTCCTCGCTGGCAACCACTTCGGCGATGGTGAAGCAGTCGTGCACCTCGAAGAAGTCAATGTCGTCCACGGTGGCCTTCGCTTGCTTCAGGGCGGCCTGGCCGGCGCGAACCGTACCGGGAATCGTGGTCAAATCGTCGCGGTCGTGCAGGCTGGCGATGGAGCCACTGCGGGCGCTGCCTTCCACGTAGATCGGCGTGTCCGTCATTTCCTTGGCCACCTCTTCGCTGACCAGGATGGCCGCGGCGGCGCCGTCGCTGAAGGGGCACGCATCGTACAACTTCAGGGGGTCAGCCACCTTCATGGAACTCATCACGTCCTCCATGGTGATTTCCTTCTGGATGTGCGCCATGGGGTTGTGGGCGGCGTTCTTGTGGTTCTTGATTGCCACGTTGGCCAAGTCTTCCTCGGTGGCGCCGTACTTTTCGAAGTACCCGCGGGCCATGGTGGCGTACAAGCCGGGGAAGGAGCAGCCGTTTGCGCCTTCGAACGTGTAGTCGCTGCCGTAGCTGAAGTAGGTCGTGGCCGTCAGGGTGTCCAGCATGGACACGCGCTCCACCCCGCCGACCAGCACGGCGTCCGAGAAGCCGCCAGCCACTTCGCGGTAGCCGTGGTGGAAGGCGGTGCCGCCGCTGGCGCATGCCGTCTCCATGACCGTCGCGGGTGTCTCGGGGATGCCCAGGGCGGTCATGATGAGTGGGCCCAGGTGGCCCTGTTTTTCGGCTACGCCGAAGGCGTTGCCAAAGAAGGCGGAGTCAAGCTTTAGGGGGTCAATGCCGGACGCGTTGATGGCCTCATTGGAGGCCATGGTCATCAACTCGCGGGCATGTAGGTCGTGTCGGCCATACTTGGTGATGCCGACTCCGACGACGCAAACGTCACGCATGGTAGAACCTCAACATGTTAGGGTTGAACGTTAACGGCGGTGCCAGATAAGGTTGGCGAAGGCTGCGGGGAATGACCGGCCACGGCCCGACCCGGCACCGCTGGCAGGCTGGGTGGGGTGCTGGCCGCCGTCGTTTTACAAGTGCCCAGGTCAGGCGTCGTTTCGCCGGTGATGCCGCAGTAAGTGCCTCTAGGGGGGCTGCGCCGCTGCAAGCCAGGCGCGGATGCGTTCTCGCGGTGGAACGGCGCGTCGCAACGGGGCGAGTCGTGGCTCGAACGCCCAAGGCGGCCGTCAGTGCCCTGCAACTGATAGGCGCGCTCGTGACGCATGGAGTCGCCACGGGGCCCGGGTCAGCAGCAGCGCCGAACGCGGTGCGTTCAGCTCACGGCAGCAGGGGACGGTCGCGGCACTGGGCCACGAAATCTGGTGCCTGGAATATGCAGCGGCTCTTGCCATCCGTAGGCTGGCAAACCAATCGAACCTGGCCGTCGCCGAGGGCATCGGCGCGGCACTTCCATACCTCTGCGTGGCATTGGAAGTTCTCTCCTGATGGCTGGCTGCAATCAACCGGATCGGCTTGCGCCGGGGCGGTGGTGAGTGCAAGTGCCAACAGTGCCAGAACGCTGGTGAGTCGCATGAAAATCTCCTACGGATAGGTGCTGATGCCGATCTGCTTGGGGCCCTCCAGGCAGGTAACCTGGAACGCGTAGAAGGCGTCGTGGTAGTAGTAATTGTACTCGGCGGTGCACGTCGCCGGCGAGGCGCCCACGGTGTACTCGCAGTGGCGGTAGCCGGGTCGGTTCTCGCAGGCGTCGTCCGCCGAGGCGAGCGGCGCCGTAACGGCTGCGGCGAGGATGCTGATGAGCAGAAGGAACGCGACTTTCATGGTGATCCCGCGAGGCCAGCTAGGCGCTGCCCCTGGCTCGGTGCAGGGTTTCCGCGGTATAAGCCAGCACATCAAGGAACGGTTCGGTTGCAAGCCGCCCTGCCAGGGCCCGCTGGGGCTTAGCCTAGCAGCTCGACTGCCTTTTCCGGAAGGTCTTCGCCTTGGGCAATCCCCTTGATCTTGCCGTCGGCGCCAATGACGGCCAAACCCGCCTGCTCGTCGGTCTCCTCGAACCCGAAGGCCTGCGTGGCGGACGCGTCCCAGTCGGGGCAGATGACGATGTAGTCCTCGGGCTTGTAGCCGTCCTGCAGCCGGCTGGCGATCTTCTCGTACTGCTGCTTGATGGTCGCCATGGCGACCTTCTTCCACATGCCGCCCATCTTGCGCAGGTCGATGATGTTGCCTACCACCACTTCATCGGCCGAAGGGTGGGCCGCGCGTACCGCCTTGCCGACTTCCTTGGCTGCCTTGGCGGTCCGTTGGCCGTGGAAGATCAGGACCGCTTGCTTGCCGGCCAAGGCCTCGGGGCTGATTTCGCGCTCGCTGACTGCGGCGGTGATCGAGAAGGGCGGGGCGGGTTCGCCTGCTTGAGCCATGGGCGGCGAGCCTGGCGGGACGGGATAGCCGTTTCGTCATGCTGCCCGGCGGGGCCAGGGGGGTGGACCTGGCACGGGCTGCAAGCGGTTGGCCGCTTCCGGCGCCCGAAGGGGCATGGTCTCGCCTGGCAGGGTGAGGCCTGGTTCGATGTCCAGTAGGCACCGGGCCAGGAAATCCCTGCGCGCGATCTCGGGATCGGGCAGGCGAAGGCGCTCTTCATCCACAATCCGTTGACCCCACAGCACAACGTCGAGGTCAAGCGTCCGTGCTGCGTAGCTATCTTCCGTGCGCACGCGCCCCTGGGCGGCTTCAACGCCGCGCAGGGTCTCGAATTGGAATTGAACGGGATCCGTGTCGGCCGGAACGTCGACGACGACGACGCCGTTCCAGTAGTTGTCCTGCTCGGGGCGCCCGATGGGTTGGGTTTCGTAGAAGGGGCTGGAGTCCACGATGGGCACGATGTCGTTGAGCCGTTCGAGTCCCTGCCGGATGTTGCGCTCCGGTTCAATGTTGCTGCCCACGGCAACGAAGACGCGCATGCTACCGGCTGCGATGGATTTGGACGGCCACGCTTTCCGAAAACCTCAGCGCGCCGGGTTTGTCCACGGTCACATCAACGGCCTGCACGCGGGGGTTCTCCATGCACAGGTCCACGATGTGCTGGGCCAGTGCCTCAAGCAACCCGTGGGGCCGGTTTTCGGCCAGCCTGACGAGGCGGTCCCGCAATTCCTTGTAATCGACGGTGTCGCCCAGCTTGTCGCTCTTGGCGGCGCGCCGCGTGTCGGTGTATAGCACGATGTTGACCAAGACATCCTGCCGGTGCTCCTGTTCCCATTCGGCGACCCCGATGACCGTGCGCAGGCGCAGGTTGCGGACGTGGATGCGGTCCTGGGGCATGGTTCGAACTTCAGTCATTGCGGTACCGCCCCAGGTGTCGTCCGCCGTCCACATAAAGAATCTGACCTGTGACAAACGGGCTCTCGACTAGGTGGCGCACGGCTCGCGCCACGTCCTGGGCTTTTCCGTGACGCTGTAGGGGCAGTTGCTTGCCGATGCTTTCCAAGTAGTCCTCGTCGCCCCCCGGCGGGGGCAGCACCGGCCCCGGTGCGACGCCCCCGACGCGGATTCGGGGAGCCAAGTGCAGTGCTAGCATGGCGGTCATGCTGGCCAGCATCTGTTTGCTGAGGATGTACGGCACGTGCTGCCAATCGTAGTCCCGGATGCGCGTGTCCAGCAGGTTAACGATGCATGCACCTTCGGGGGCCTGGGTGGCGAAGGCGCGCGCCAGCGAGAAGGGGGCCCAGGCATTGACTCGAACGTTCTCCTCCAGGTCCTGCCACTGCATGTCATCCATCTGCCCCTCGGGGAAGATGGATGCACTGTTGACGAGTACCGCCAGTGGCGCTCCGGCCGCCTCGCAGGCCATCTTGACGACATCGGCGCCATCGAC
>JBFJVP010000229.1:0-5168 GCA_041624075.1 Thermoplasmatota archaeon
ATCTGGACCAAGATGGCCGCTACCAACCCGCGGCGTTTCTCAAGAACGTGAGCCTAACCAATGCGAGGGCCACATGAAGCGGCTCGTCGCACTCTGCGTCCTGCTGCTGGCCGGATGCACCCAAGCGCCCGCGGACCAAGGCGAAGAAGAGGCAGGCCTGGCTCCTTTGGTTCCGGCGCTGCCACTGGGCGTCCCCCTCTGGGAGCAGAAGTGGGTGGCATCACAGTGCATGGTACAATCGGCGGTCATGATGATGGATCGGCTCCTGGTAGCCAACGCCCTGCCCGAAGGCTACGAGCCCCACGGCGCGCTCACAGCCAACGTGGTGCTGTTCATCAGTCGGTGTCCAACGATCACCACGGGCAACAGTACACTCGTCCATGACGTGGACTTGGCCTTCCTGCAAGTGCCCATCGAATCGGTTGGCAATCAAACCGAAGCGGCAGAGACCTACCTGCTCGAAGCCATCGTTTCGCATGCCGCTCTTGCGACCACCCTTGCTGCAGCAGGCTACCCCGTCACGCTTGGCAACATCACTTCAGAGCCAGCCGGGGCCGGCCACCAAACGGTCGTCGAAACCTACAGCAGCCGTTACGTTGTTTCCGCACCGGCCATCGTTGGCGAAAACGATGGGACTGCCCTGGCCCGAGAGTACTTGCACCGAGCCGGCGACGTGGAGGACAACCTGATCATCCACCAATCGTACCGGGAAGATGCTGCCTACCGGATCCCGCAGGCAATTACAGTGCGTGTGACTGGTGGCGCCTTGGGCGAATTGTTGCCCGCAGAAATCTGGCCTGGTCAATGGGTCTTGTCCATGGCAACTTCTGTTCTGGACTTCGAGGTGGGCGACTCGCCAGCCGCCTCGGAGCTTCGATGAAATCGGGACATTGTCCGTTTTCACTATATGGCGTTCGAGGTGATGCAAGTTTGATGCCTGGCTTGTACCGGATCATGATGCTAGCACTGGTGACTGCCACCCTCTTGCCCATGGCACCAGCCGAGGCTGGACACGGTGCGGGATGGTGTATCCACGTCCGTTCAGGGTCGGCGGACCTCCCCGTCGATTTCCGCATGGGGCCTTTGGGTGAAATGATGATCTTTGTGGCGGCGGACCCCGACGAGCTCGTCGGGCCTGACCGCAGCACGGGCCCCGGATTTGACGGGACGCTCATCATCATTGATCCCAACTGCCCTTATGCGATGGTGCAGCACGCGCTGAGCGACGCCAGTAGTTTCTGGGACGATTCGCTTGACCTAGGCTTTGACCTTGGCCTGGAAATCGCTTACCCGCTGAACATTGGGCGGCCTTAGTCGGCGTTCTTGCTCCTCCTTCTTTCGACCTTTTCTGCCCCGACTCAGTGCCCGGGGGAATCCTTTTTTGAAGGGAATGACCTTTGTCGCCTGGCAGAGATCGTTCTGAAGCTTTTTTCAGCACCTTCTTGGCGTTCTCAGTGCGCAGTTTTCGAATGAAGGACTAAACTTCGTAAATACGGCAACACCGATCACGAGGGCATGACGAATACATCGCGTCGGCCCGTCGTCGGGTCGGGGCCCTTCACCAACAACCTTGGCCGGGCTGCCATTGGCTCGTGGTCGGCTGCCGTCCGCACTGACCGGCCGCAATGGACTCCCGTCATCGTGGCTCGCTCCTCCTTCACCTAGCTCGACCAACTCTTTTTTCGGCCGAGGAATCAACCTCGATGTGAATGTTTTTAACTCCCGGCTTACTAGCGGAAGTTGGCGGCCGTTGAGATTGTAAATCTTCCATTTTGGCCTCCTGTAACAGAGTTGTCGGGTTTTCGAATTTGGGTCTAAAGATCCCATATTCTAGGTCAGTAATTCCACTCCAACGAGTTCGCGCCTGAGGGGCGTTGAACCGTGCGAGGAATTTCCATGGATACCTGGCCCTTGGACACCCGAAGCAACGATCCGGGTCGCGCCATGCGCGACCTGATGGCACACGAGGCGTACCACGCTACGAATTTGCGAGCCGCGTCATTCAAGACGCCGAACGCCGGCACTGCGCCTCTTCCCCCGGCTCGCACCAGCGCCCGGCAAGAAATCCTTGATGCCATTGAACAATTCCCGGGCATCCACAAAACTGCCTTGTGCAAAGAGGTGGGTCTGGCCTGGGGCACAATCTGCTACCACATTGACTCCCTCGTGAAGAGCGGCCTGGTTTCCGCCATGACCACAGGGCGGGAGATGCACCTGTTCCCCCCAACTGTGGCTCCTGAGCGCATGCGGTGGCTCACGGCTCTGCGCTCCGACGTGGCCCGGATGTTGGTTGAAATCTTGCGACGCAGGCCCGAGGCCACGATTCAAGATTTCAGCAACCTGACCGGGGCCAGCCGGAAGGTGGTTGGCAGGCAAATCGCCAAACTACAGGAAGCGGGCCTGGTGATCAACAAGGGGACCCGCAGGCCCCGGTTTTCGCTGGATCCCGCAGCATGGTACGTCGTCAAGCGCGACGGCCTGATGGATCCCAACACGTAGGTGCACCATGACGACGCGCGCCGAAAACCTCCCGGGGGCGAGCCAGCCCCCGTCACACTCGTTCATGAGCCTGGGGCGCCCACGCGTTGCACGCATGCCCCGCCATTGTTTCACCTGAGGACCACCGTACCTGCCGGCTCCGGGAAATCCCGGAGCCGGCCCCTTTTTTGCCGCATTTGTCGGCATAATTCCTGAATCGAGCCATTGTGCAAGAGCCGTTTTCGTGTTTCTGGATGATTCAGTTTCGATGAATTGAGGTCAATGAAGGTGTCCTGGTGACTCGCCCAGGCAGAGGTCAACGCTGTTTGTCGCTGCGTTCACCGTTCTGGTTGGATGCCTGCAAGCCACCGCACCTGCGGAAACCACCGTTCCCCTGATGCCCGTTCAAGCGGCCAGTTCGACAGCGGGCCAGGGCAGCGGCCAAGGCGGGTCTGATGGCGTGCCCGATGTCATCGATCACGATGAGCAAGTGCTTGCGACTTTCTTCTACCACCGCTACTTCACGTTCACTGCTGGGCGCAACGTCACGGCTGAGGGGCTGTTGACGTGGCAGCACGGCGTCAACGATTTCGACCTGATCCTCAAGAAGGATGGCGTGGTTGTTGCCACCTCCAGCGGCGTAGCAAGCAAGCCTGAGTCGTTCAACGAGACGATTGGCCCGGGCAACTACTCGGTCCACATGTACCTGAAGACGCAGGCGGTGGTCACGGACTTCTACCACGTTGCCGTGGATTTCGAGCCCGCAGACTAGTTGTCGCGCTCAGTCGCCTCAGGCTTTTGCCGCAGGCGGCCGAGTCCATTCCTGATCATCCCACTTCTTCCGTCTTTTCGACTGGTGAGTGGCCGGCCTTGGCCCGGCTTGATCCCAATGGACGGTTCCTGAGCTTGGTCTGGCGCGCTAGGCCAGCATTTCCTGCAATTCGCCGCTTTCCAGCATGTCGAGGGCGATGTCGCTGCCGCCGATCAGTTCACCCTTCACCCAGATCTGGGGCAGGGTGGGGAATTCGGCCCACTCGGCCAGGGCTCGAACGTAGGCGAAGGGGTCTTCGACCGCGAAGACGTTGACGGCGTGGAACGGCTTGCCGAGTTGCATCAGCACCTGGGCTGCCCGGTTGCTGAAGCCGCACTGGGGCGCCTCGGGGGTGCCCTTCATGAACAGGACCAGGTCGTGTTCGTTGACCAGGGCGTCCAGCTCTGCCTTGAGTTCAGGCGAGAGGGTGGCAGGTGCATCCGTTGGCGTCGGGGCGCCGGCAAGGGGTAGGCTCATGGATGTGCGCAAGGGGTGCGCGTGATGAAGCTTGGCGTGGCGGCGCTGGGCCCATGGGGGACTGGTCGCTTTTCATAGGGGATCTGTGATGGCGCGCTGGACGTGATTCTGATGCGTTGGATCGTAGCTGCGGTGGCTGTACTTGGATTGTTGACTGTGGACCCGGCTGAGGCTGGCGTGCGCGATCAGTTGCCGGAGGAGGCGTGGCCGGCTTACGATGCGGCTGCCAGCGAGGCCGAGGCGCTGTGCCAGGCCTGGATCGACGCACGCGATGAGTATGGCTTGCCGCGTGGCAACTACCCGCCAACCGATGGCTACACGACGCCGCCGGAGCGGGAGGGGCTCGACACTTGCGCGTACACCTGGAACGATGCCTTGTGGCCGGCTTACGGCAATGCACAGACGAAGAACTGCCGACGGATTCTTGGTTTCAACACCTGCGTGGCAACCTTCACCGGTGGCTGCCACGTCTGGGTCAGCGCCGGCATTGGTGGTTGCTGGCTGTAGGCTTGTACTCGTTGTCGGCGCGTCTTCTGCGGCTTGGGGCGTGCCTGACCCAACTTGTTTGGAGCGTGAGCGCTTCGTGGGAGGTGCTGGCGCCGCAGTGACCGCCCCGTGCGAGCAGGGGTGCGCCGCGCTCACATGAGACTCGAAGAAGAAAAGCGAGGTTGGGAAGGAGTGGGGTGAAGAGTGCCAGTTTACTCGGCGCAGGACTCGGGGTTGGCGCCTCCGAATCGATGTGCGCCCAGCGGCAACGGCATGCCGACGAGGTAGTTCATGCCGTACAACTGGTCGACTTCGTAGGTGACGTTCAGGGGTCCGCCGCCTGCCAAGGCGCATAGGACGAGGGCGTTGCCCTCAACCGGGGGGTAGTACTGGCCCTGCATCTCCAAGTCAAGGCCTCCACCATCCACGCGGAGCGAAGCCGTGCCGGGGTCTTGGTAGAGGCTGATGACCTGTAGGAGTCGTGCCCCTGAGGCGTCCGCCGCGAAGGAAGCGTTCCAACGGCTCAGTACGCCCAGGGTTGTGCCGTACTCGCCGAGCTCCTCGGGGCTTGAAAAGTCGCTGGCATACCAGAATGGTTCAGGAGAGACAACCAACTGGGGCTCGCGTGCCAGGGTTGCGTTGCCGTCGTCCACGGTCAGTTTGAGTTCTTTCGTGGACGTTGTGGCAAACGTGAAGCCCTGTTCGCCGGGGTGAATCGACAGGGTGTACGGTTCGACGTAGTGGCCGATGGTGCGGTACTGGGGAGTCGGTTGTGCGGGTGCGAGATGCACCCGGTGGCTTTGCGCAGACCCCAGCCGGATGGAAACCCATCTTGGAACCTCGCCATCGCGCCAAATAACGGCTGCGCCGGGCGCGTCCCACTCGATTTCCAGTTGGATCGTCAGATTCCTGGGGC
>JBFJVP010000230.1:0-5154 GCA_041624075.1 Thermoplasmatota archaeon
CGGGTCCGGTGGCGGCAACTTCGTCGACTGACTTGAAGCCGGAGCGCACGAGCAATTCGCTGAATTGTTTGCCAACTCCGTTGATTTCCATCAAGTCGGCCATTGACTGCCATGCCTTGACCTCCCGGGCGTGCACGCCGATGCCCTTGGCGGTGGCTGCGGGGTTGGCTTGCTTGAGTTGGCCCAGGTTGCTGATGCCCAGGCGCTTGAGGCGGCGTTCGTACTCGGGGCCGATGCCTTCGATCTCGCGCACGGGCTCGTGGCGCGTTCGGGCGGCGTGTTCGCCGTGGCGCGCCGGCAGGGGCTTCCACGTGGTGGCAGCCGTCACCAGACTGGCCGTCGGTGCCGTAGCCGTGGGGGCAGCGGTCGTGACGGTTGAGGGCAGGGTTGCCTGGGCTGCGCTCGTCATCGGTTTGGAGGCCATGGCCGGCGTGGCGGAGGCCGCCGCACCGAGGCCTGCCGGCATGGCTCGTTGGTAGGCCAATTCATGCATGGCATCCTTCATCGTGAACAGGATGTATGCCAGGCCAGCCGCCAGAATCAGGGCTGCTGCGCCGGCCCCGAAGAAGGCGCTAGCCCGGGTGAACAGGCCCCAGTTGACCACGCCCGAGAAGGCCAGAACGGCGAAGATGGCAACGCCGCCAAGAACAGCGGCGCCCACCCAAGCGTAGGCCCACTTGTCATGGGCGCGGGTGGTGAGACTCCTGCGCAACGTAAAGAGAAGGTAGCAGAGGCCGGCCGCCAGGACCAATTCGATGGCTGCCAGGCCGAAGAGGGCGCTACTCGTACTCACTGCGGTGAAGCTGAGGGTGCTCACGTACGCCAGGGCGGCCACAACCAAGATGCCGGCGATGGTCAGGGCTCCGATCAAGCCGTAGGGTCGGTCGTGCGTGTCGTTGTCCTCGAGCGCTTTGTGGAGGGTGAAGAGGACGTAGGCGAGGCCCACGGCCAAGAGGGCCACGATCAGCCCCAGCCCTAGCAAGGCGCTGCCGGAGGTAAACCAGCCCCCGCTGGCAATCCCCATGTAGGCGGCGATCGTCACGACTACCATGCCTGCAATCACCAATGCCGCTGCGAGGCTGTAGTGGTGAACAACCGGTTGATGTTCAGCCCCGCGTTTGTAGGCTTGTTCCATGTTTCACATCCCGCACCGGCACGTCGTGGCGCCGGCGCCAATGGATCCTATGTCGCCCGCAGCTACTTAGCACACGGGCGATCCGAACATGTTCTGGCGCCGCAATGCTTTCTGGTTGGGTCCAAGCCATGACACCTGGGTGGGCCGCCGGCCGCCGTGGCCCTTTCGGGCGGGTTCCAGAGGCTCCCTTTGCCCAGGGCCACGGCGCCGGGTGCCGTGGGGTGTGGACTGGTCAACCAGGCAGCCGGTCGCCTTTTGAAGGAGGCCCTCGTCGGCCGGGCCATGGCCCTGGTGCTCTCGGAGCGAGATTACAAACTCGTGACCATGTTCACCAAGATCGCCGGGATTTTCATCTTCGCAGCCGGCTCCATCAACCTGGTTGATTTTGGCCGCGTGTTTCTCGGCCCAATCCTGATGCTCATTGGCATCGCCGTGGTGCTCGCCCCTGTGCCGATGTCGGTTGTCCAGCCCAGCGGACTGGCCGAGGCGGAGGCCGACGGCTACCTCGAAGTTAACGAGTAACTACCGAATGAGGTAGTGCGGCACCAGCGGGTCGCTGGGCCGGTGGTCCACTAAGCGTGTCACGGCGCGCTTGCTCTCGAGTTGCGGCCGGCGGCCGTCCGGAAACACCTCTGCCGCGTAGTGCTTCACCCCAAAGGCGATGAAGGCGCGCAGGACAGGCATGAGGTCCTTGCCCTTCTCCGTGAGGACGTACCGGACGTCGCGTTCGTCTTCCGGGTCCACGACGCGGTCGAGGTATTCCTCTTCCCGCAGCTCCTGCAACCGCATGGATAGGATTCGCGGCGTTAGGCCGTCGTTGTTGTGGAGGATTTGGTTGAAGCGATTCAGCCCGTGCATGCCGATGTCGCGCAGAATGAGCAGGGCCCATTTGCGGCCCAGGATTTTCAGGCTGGAGGCGATCGGGCACGACAGTAATGGGACTTCGGTATGTTCGGACTCTTGGTCCTCGCCGTCGTCAACCAATACCAGGGCCATGCTCGCCAAGCACACTACCCCCTGATAACCCCTTGCGAACCAGCCGGTTGCGCATCCGCCCGGGACACGAGGCGTTCTGCACCCAGTCGGGATGACTTAGGATATTCTTTTCTGTATTCTTTGCCTATCGCAGGCGGATAAGCGGCGCCAGATTGCCGTGGTCGCTTCATTTATTATTGTGGTTCAGTCACTGCTGGCGGCTCCAGTTGGATGGTGCAGTGCTCCAGCCCGAATTCCCGGCTGAGAACCCGTTCGATTTGGCGCAGGGTTCGGTGCGACTGGGCGTGGCTGTTTTCCACTGTGGCGTGCAGGCTGACGGAGTGGTGGCCGGGTGTCAGCGTCCAAACGTGCAAATCATGGACATCCGCTACGCCTTCGACGGCTTCCACGGCGGCCCGGACGGATTCAACGTTGATGTGGGGCGGAGCCAATTCGAGCAGGATGTGCAGACTGGAGCCGAGTAGCTTCCAGGCACCCCAGGCAATGATTCCGGCGACAACGAACGAAATCAGGGTGTCATACAGGGTGTTGCCCGTCCAGCGAACCAGGAGGGTTGCGGCAATCACGCCGAGGCTGGCAATGGCGTCTCCCATCACGTTCATGAAGGCGCCCTTGGCGTTGATGTTGTGCTGGGCGTGTTCGTGCAGGAAGATGGCGGCGAGCACGTTGGCAGCCAGGCCGATCACGGCCACGATCAGGATCTGGGTTGTGGCCAGTTCTTCCAGGGGCGCGGCCAGGCGGTTGACGGCACTGATGGTGATGCCGGCGACCACGCCAATGAGCAGGAAGCCGTTGAGGCCGGCGGCGAGCACCTCGGCGCGATAGTAGCCGTACGTGGCGTGGTCGGAGGCGGGCCGGGACGCCCAGCGCAGGGCCCAATACGCAAACGCCAGCCCTGACAAGTCAACCAGAAGGTGCCCCGCGTCGGACCATAGGGCGAGGCTGCCGGTTTCAATGGCGGCCCAAACCTCCAGAATCAACACCGAGCCGCTGGCGGCCAAGGCAATCAGCAGGCGGGGTCCGAAGTGGCGATGCCGCTGTGGCGGATCGGCGTGGTCTTCGTGTAGGCTGATGGTTCTCTATTCCCCCACGCAACATAGAAGGCTTGCCAGATGGGCCCGGGTGCCCCCTTGGCCTAGAAGAGTGTGAAGGGGGCCTCGGCCACGCGGCGCAGGGCGAAGTAGCCGATGGCTACTCCTGCTGCGTCGAATTGGATGTCGCTCCAGGAGTTGCGCCACGATTCGTAGCCAAAGGGGTAGTTGAACAGCTTCATCGAAGCGGGGTAGAGGACAAAGAGTTCGAATGGCTCGTAGGCAATGAGCAGGAGCAAGGCGATGAAGGGGTCCATCACCCAGCCCATGAGCACGGCGGTGGTCAGGTGGACGGCGCTCCAGACATCAATGACGCGGTCGTTGCGTTCGTGGACCATGTCTCCTGGTCCGATTTGCCCGGGGTCGTCGGCCACGCGTGGCCACTGCGGCGTGCCTCTTTAGCGGTCCCGCTTGGTGGCGTGGGGCGCGGGCCGGCTGCGGCGGGGGGATTAGTTGGCCAGCAGGGTGACCAGTTCGCTGGGGCGGTCGGTGATGATGCCGTCGACGTTTTGGCGGGCCAGGCGGGACCAGGCGTCGGAGTCATCGACGGTCCAGACGTGCAGTTGCAGGCCGAGGCGGCGGGCGTCCTCTGCCAGTTGGGCGCCGTTCCAGTCTGCCACGCCATCGATCTTGGCTTGCAGGGCGTGGTGGCCGGTGGCGTAGGCGTAGGCGAGTTCGGCGTGCGCGTCAACGGGGTTGAGTGTGAGGAACCCGACGGGCAGGCCGGGGACCAAGTGGTGCATCAGCGTGGTGGTTTTGAAGTTGAACGAGGAGACCATGATGCGGCCGGCGTCCAGGTAGTCGGGGTGGCGGTTCAGGCTCTGGGCGACGGCGGGCAGCAGTACCAGGTCCAGTGGGTCGAAGGTCTCTGGCTCGGTGGGGTCGTTCTTGATCTCGATCATGATGCGTATGCTCTCGTCGGCCAGCGCGTCCAAGACTTCGTCAAGGCTTGAGAGTGGAACGAAGGGGTGCTCGGTGCAGAAGTCGGCGCACGCGTTGCAGGAGCGCAGCTCCGCCATGGTGTAATCGGCCACGGGGCCGGTGCAGTCGGTGGTGCGATCCAGGGTGGCGTCGTGGATGACGACGGGCACGCCGTCGGCGGAGGCTTGGACGTCCAGTTCGAACCAGTCGGCGCCGGCGGCAATGGCGTGCCGGAAGGCCACTAGCGTGTTCTCTGGGGCTTCGGCGGCGCCGCCGCGGTGGGCCAACACGAGGGGCTTGGGTGTCGTGTCCTCTGCGGTGGGCAGGCCTGTCACGGAGAAGGCGGGCGCTGAGCCCAGCAACAGGAGCGCCACGAGGATGGTTCGGAGCATGGGGGTCGATTGGCTACGGGGGTGTGAAACTTGCGTAGGCTGGCGCGGGGGCCACCCTGCCGGGGTGGTGAACATGTTCACGCGAGACTGAAACCTCGCGATGATGAAACAAACGTACCATTTCAGATTCGTTTGTGTTATGTATGCACCATTGATCGAATTGGCGTGCCTCGTTTGAGGTTTGGAGTGTGCACTTGATGGGACGAACGTTCAAACTCTCGATGACTGCCCTGATTCTGGGCCTCATGACCCTTCCCGGCGCCCTGGCCCAAGACGCCACCGCCGACAGCGTCGCCGCCGACCTAGACATGGTGTGGCTCTTCGTCGCCGCCTGCCTCGTATTCCTCATGCAGGCCGGCTTCGCCCTGCTGGGCGCGGGCGCCATCCGGACCAAGAACACCGTCAACTACCTCATGAAGAGCGTCATGGACTTCGGCCTCGGCGCCATCATCTTCTTCGCCGTCGGCTACGCCTTCATGTTCGGCAGCGGCAACGGCTTCATCGGCCTCTCCGACTTCGGCCTCGGAGCCGGCGTACCCGATGGCAGCACCCTCATGTTCTTCCTGTTCCAGGTGATGTTCGCCGCCACCGCCGCCACCATCGTCGCAGGCGCCGTCGC
>JBFJVP010000231.1:0-5144 GCA_041624075.1 Thermoplasmatota archaeon
ACCGGTGCCGGTGGTGGCAAGGATTCGGCCGACGACGGCTCGGGCCCGTGCGCCTAGGCCCATCTGGCGGTGGCTGCGGGGCCACGGGGGCGGCACGCGCGGCGGGCCGTTTCAGTTGCCTGTTCGGGGGCCTACGGTTGCCCTGGTTTTGAGGCAGATCTGTTAGTGGGAGCCCTCGATCACTGGGAACTTCCCGGGCTCGAAGCTGCCCGCCTTGACGTCGTCCACCAGTTTGACGAATGCGTCGAAGAAGTGTCCTGAGTCCAAGGGGCCGGGGGCGGCTTCGGGGTGGTACTGGGTGGTGAAGATGGGTAGGCTCTCGTGCTGGAGGGCTTCCACGGTGCCGTCGTTAGGGCAGCGCTCCCAGACCCGTAGGCCGGTTCCCTGGACGCTGTCGCCATCCACGGCGAAGCCGTGGTTCTGGCTGGTGATGCGGATGACGTGGGTTTTCTCGTCGCGGGTTGCGACGTTGGCGCCGCGGTGGCCGAACTTCATCTTGTACGTGGTGGCCCCGTAGGCGCGACTGATGAGCTGGTTGCCGTAACAGATGCCGAATGTGGGCAGTTGGCCGGACAGTTCCCGGATGGTGGGCACGGTGTGCTCAAGGATCTCCGGGTGGCCTGGGTCCCCGGGGCCGTTGGCCAGAAAGAGTGCATCGGGCTGGTGGGCGCGGATGTCATCGGGGCTTGCATTCCAGGGGAAGTGGAGGACGTTGAAGCGCTTGGCGAGGTTGCGCAGGATGTTGCGCTTGATGCCGGTGTCGATGACGGCGACGGTGTGCGCCTCGTCGGCGAAGGTGTCGTCGTCCAGGCTCCCGGCGTCGTTGCGGCCGTAGCGACGCAGTTGCTGGGTGCTGGCCTCGGCGGCCAGGTTGTCGGCTTCGACGCTTGGCATGTTGCCCACGCGGGCGACCAGGTCGTGGATCTGGTGTTCGTCGTCGGTGACGAAGCAGCGCAGGCACCCCTTTTCGCGGGTCTTGAGCGTCAGGGCGCGGGTGTCGACGCCGCTGATGCCGGGCACGCCTTGCTCCAGCAGCCAGTCGTGGAGGGTGCGGGTGCTTGCCCGGTGGCTGGGTTGGCGGCACCATTCGCGGACCACGACGGCGCGGGGCCACACCTTGTCGGACTCCCAGTCCTGGGGGTTGACGCCGTAGTTGCCTACCATGGGGTAGGTGAACATCAGGACCTGGCCGTTGTAGGAAGGATCCGTGAGGGATTCCTGGTAGCCACTCATGCCCGTGTTGAACACCAGTTCACCGTAGGCGGTGCCGGCGGCGCCGAAGCCTTCGCCCTCGAGCACGGTTCCATCCTCCAGGATGAGCCAGGATTTGCGCAGGGGTTCCTCAGACATGGCGTGCGACCTGGCGGTCCAAAGCCGGCACGCAAAAAGCTTGATGGTAAGGCCAGGCCGGTCGCGCGTGGCCAGTGGCATCGCTCATTGCGCGCCGAGTGTGGGGCAAGGTGGCCTCCGAGCGCACGCCCACGGTGACGGGCGGCGCAGGCGCAGCCTCATATGTCTTCAACTGGCTGCTGCCTGCATGCGGACGATTCCGATCCTCATGCTGGCTGTGCTTGCGATTGCTCCTGCCTCCGGGTTCCAGGCTGTCGATGAAGATGCCGGCCCCATCGGCTTTGCCCACTGCGATCTGGGTGGCCACGTGACGTGGTACGGCAACCCGGTGGTGGGCCTCTGCTGCGAGCGCATCCACGTGGACGTGTACTACTGCTACTGGTGAAGCAGAAACCACTGCCCGGTGCTGCCCAGCCGCCCCAGCCACAGGCATGGACCCATGCCCAGACCTGTACAAGCCCAGGCCCTGGCGCCCTGCGCGCCTGCGGATGCCATGGCGCAACACCCAAGAGGAACGCAGCACCATGGAGTCGCATGACACGCGCACGCACACTGTTGATCGCCACCATCTTGGCCGCTAGTTTGGCGGGCTGCTCCGAGAGCCCCGTGGACAGTGATGCAAGTGGAACCTGGTTTGTCACCAAGGGCATCCAGTGCGAGCCGCCGCCGTGGGAGCAGTGGGCGAACGAGAAGGGCATCGTGAGCGCGGGCGACGAGGCGAAGGAGCCCTTCACATACGACGAGCGCCGAGCGATGCTGATGGCGGCCTACTACGCGGAAACCGACCCTTCAATCCGCTCCACGTGGGCTTTCTTCGACGACCGCGCCTACCCGTCGGTTTGTGGGGCAGCCAACCAGTGGAATTACTGGGTCCTAGCCGACGAGGCCCCGGGTGACATGTGGGTCAAGCCCGACATGACCCCGCAGGAAGCGCAGCAGAAGGGCAAAGCGGGCGAATACCCCAGCGGGTAGGTTAGCGGCCGTCGCCATCCACGTCCAGCAGGTGCGCCTCCCGGTCGACCGGATGGCTGACCACGCCTGAATCGAGCCACTCTCTGGCGTGCTCCGCTGCCGCCTGAATCATGGCGTAACGAAAGCCCGTGACGTTGGGGCTGTTGTGGGGCGTCATGATGACGTTGGTCAACTTGTCGAAGCGCTGCGAGAACGGGTACTCCCGCTCCCGGCGCGGGTACTTCCACCATGTGTCCAGGGCGGCCCAGTGCTTGGTGCTGCTGGAGTCGAGCCATGCGTGCAGGGCCTCCTCGTCAACGATGGCGCCACGGGCCACGTTGACCAGCAGCACCCGCCTGCCCATCAGGGGCGCCAGGAAGTCGATGTCCACGAGGCCCTGGGTTTCCCTGGTGAGGGGCAGGCACAGCACGATCACATCCGCTTCCGCCTGCAAGCGCGGCAGATCCTCCATGGTGCCCAGCCAATCCAGCGGTGCGCGGGCCCCTTCATGCGCCTGGCCGCTGCGGCTGACCGCACGCACCCGGCAGCCCAAACCATGCATCAAGCGAGCCGTCGCCTGGCCGATACCCCCATACCCGACTAGGCCCACTGTGAGTTCGGAAAGGGCCCGCACGGGGGCGCCCAATTCGAACCGACCCGCCTTGATCTCCTGGGTATGATGCACGAGGCCCCGCGCCCAGGCCAGCGTCACCCCGAGAACGTACTCGGCGATCTGGGGCGCCGTCGTACCCGGCGCGCACCCCACCTGAACGTGCTCCGGCACCGCGTCCCAATCCACGTGGTTGGCGCCCGCCGTGCAAAGCTGCAACAACTGAAGCTTCGCAAAGTCGGACCAGGCAAGACCGCGGCGCGTCAGCTCGCCACGCGGCCAGAACGACAACGCAACCTCCACGTCGCCCAGGCTCTGCCCGTCGGCGAGCCAAGCCACGTCCTCCCCAAGGACCTCCTCCACGATGCGGCGCTCTTGGTCGTCGCGGGGCTTGAACGTTGCAAGGACTCGGGGCACACGCCGCGCAGCGACCCGCTTTTCTTGGCGGTGCCGGTCGCCAGGACGTGGCCGGCGACTTGCACCACGTGGCACTCCGCCTCGCCTACGATGGCTCCCAGTTTGACGCCTATCCCCGGGACCCTGGAGCCGAGCGCACGGTGGAGGGCTCGCTGGTTGAGGCGTTGGGCTTCGAGGGCTACGTGGAGGGGTCGTTGAAGACGGGCAGCCGCACGGACAAGGGCGTTTGCGCTGTGGAGAACGTGTGCCGCGCGACGCTGCTGCGCCCCCACCTCAAGGGATTGGTGCCCGCAGTTCAGGCTCACCTGCCCGCCGGTTTGTGGCTTACCGGAGTAGCGCCCGTGGCGCCTGGGTGGAATCCCCGCCATGCGGCTTGGCGCCGCTATAGTTACGTCGCGCGCGCGCGTGCGGAAAACTTGGATCTGATGCGGCACGCGGCGGCGCAATTGATTGGTGAGCACGATGTCCGCGCGTTCGCCCGCGTGGAGCCTCCCCGCCAACCCGTGCGCCGCATCGACCGGTTCGACATCGAGTCCCATGGCGGTGCATGGCGCTTCACCGTCCAGGGGCCCAGCTTCTTGTGGAACCAGGTGCGCCGCATGGTGGACGCCTGCCTATGCGTGGGACGGGGCACGGCGCCGCCGGATGCCATCACCGAGTCGCTGGAGTCGGGTCAGCCACACCCGGTGTTCAAGATCGCGCCGCCCGAGGGCTTGTTGCTGGAGCGCGTCCACTACGAGGAACTGGAGTGGGCGAAGGAGGCGGGGAAGTTGCGCGCCGGCCCCGTGGAGCGGGCGTGGCAGGCAGCCGCCGTGCGTCACCAATTACTGGATGCGGTCACGGCAGGGAACCCGCGCCCTTAGCCAGATGGCGCTCGTCCGTTGTGCCGGGGCGTTCGGAGGCTCGATGTCGCCAGAAGGGGCGGAGCTAGCCGAAGCTGCAGATCTGGGAGACGCTGACGTAGCTCCAGCAGTTGTTGCGCACAAACAGCACGAAGGCGTTCCAAACCGGCATGACGACGTCCGCGTATTCCATGGCATTCTCAACCATGTCCTCTGCCTGAATGGCGGTGGCCTCGAGAAGAATCAGGAAGGCCAGGAACAATGCGCCCCGGTCGGGCGGCAGGCAGTCGCAGTTCACCAGCCAATCGATTTGATCGACCAGGTACCCGCCGGCGCTGCCAAGGGAAGCGCCGTAGGACATCGCCGCTCCTCGGAGGGCATCCGAGTATTGGCGGATGGCGGCTTCGGTCGCGGTGGCGTAGGCGGCCCAGGCGTCCTGGGTGGTGTCGTAGGCTGAGTAGGCCGCGCCCTGGGTGGATGAGGCGATTTGGGCGCCGCTGGCGTAGATGGGATTAAGCGACGGCGGCGGCGGGTAGAAGCATGCGGCCGACACCATTTGATTGGCCGCACGGATGGCGGTGTGGCCAAACGAACCCGGTCGCTCCTGGTTTGGTAGAGGCGGGCAAGGTCCTTGCCCTTGCGCAGCGGGTGCAACGCTCGCCAGAACCAGGATCATCAACGCACACAGAGTCAATCTAACTTTCATCATGTCACTACCTGCCCGCAGGGTTCTGCATTCAAGTCGAGGTTGGCTTGTTCCGCATGGAGCCGATTGAGCCTCCGCAAGCGGATGGGTCGAACCGCACTTGCGGGTGCATCCCCTTGAAACAGTTTCTGGTGCGGGCCGCTGGCGGCATAAAGGGCGAGTAGTTAATTCCCGTTCAGTGCGATGCTTTCAAGTTGCAGGCGACGCGAGTGCGACATGCGCGGTGCGCCGAGTGGGCACGCGCCACCAGGGGCAGCCTCCTTGATGG
>JBFJVP010000232.1:0-5127 GCA_041624075.1 Thermoplasmatota archaeon
GGCACCGATTTCCTGGGACGCGCTCAGGTGCAGTGCCCTCGATCCTGGCTTTCACGCCGTCACCCACCGTCCCATGGATGCGGTCGGAGCCAGTTACTCGCGCGCGCATCTGTCACTTCTGGGATGGAGGCGATTCATCCAAGATGCGAGCTGGCCGCTCGCCATGAGGCCCTTTTCGCACAACCA
The DNA here is from genome assembly GCA_041624075.1 of Thermoplasmatota archaeon. Classification (GTDB taxonomy): domain Archaea; phylum Thermoplasmatota; class E2; order JACPAO01; family JAHFTW01; genus JBFJVP01. The sequence goes on from JBFJVP010000232.1 coordinate 187, forward strand.
GGCCCGATCGGGTAAACCCTATGCAACAACCCCAATGCCATATTCCCAAACTAGGTAATCTGAGTATTCAGCGCCGTACCTGCATGTACTCTCACCCGGCAACCCGGCGCAAGCTTCTGGCGCGGTTCCGGGCCCAACCTCACTGGGAACTGGTGGAGTGCCTGGCCCTTGAGGCGGCTCCGGCAACGCCGCACAAACACTCTCGCTAAACGCGCTCCGGCAATCAACTGCGGGCGGACTCAGTAGCCCGACGTCGATCTCCTCGCAAGCCTCGCCGCTGGCTGCGTCGTCGTCGGTGGCCGTCAGGCAGACGGTGTAGGTGCCTGCTTCGGCGTAGGCGTGCTCGGGGTGTTGCTGGGTGCTGGTGGCGCCGTCGCCGAAGTCCCACGCCCAAGCGGTAACTTGGCCGTCGTCATCCGTGGACTGGTCGGTGAAGATCATGCGATTGGGGTCGGTGGGTCCCGCGTTGCCGGCGGTGAAGGCGGCGGTGGGGCCGACGTTGGCGACGCTGATGGTCTGGGACAGGGAGGCGGTGAGTCCCAGGTCGTCGGTGACGGTGAGGGTGACGGTGTAGTCGCCGTCGTCCGCGTACTGGTGGGTGGGGTTCTGCTGGGTGCTGGTGGCGCCGTCGCCGAAGTCCCACGCCCAGTCGGTGAGGTTGCCGTCGCGGCCCTGGCTGAGGTCCGTGAACGTGATCCGGTCCAGGTCGGTGGGGTTTGGGGGGTCCCATTCGAAGTCCACCCGCGGCCCGGCTGGTCCCATGCCGAAGGCGCCCACGAGCGTGTCTCGTTGGCTGCCGTCGTACGTGATGCCGGCGTAGGCGAAGCCGTCGCTGCCCACCGGCACCGCGTCGTAGAGGTAGAACTCCAGGCCGTCGTGCTGCATTTCCCACGCCGTCGACCCGTCGCGGTTCACTTTGGCGGCCATGAGGTCGCGGTCGTTGGTGGCGATGTCCTTGACCGCCGCCAGGATGAGGCTGCCGTCGTCGGCCACGCCGCCGTAGGGGGCTTGCCATTCGGGGAAGTCGGTGGTCCACGCTCGCGCACCGCTGCTGGTGATGTGTACCACTTGCGCCTTCGGGGTGCTGGTGCCCACCTTGGACGCGATGAAGACGCCGTCGTCTGCAGCGTAGATCTGCGCGCTGCTCATGTGGGCGCCTGGATCGTACCGGTTGTCCCACAGCAGCGCGCCGTTGGGGCTGTACTTGAGCGTGTAGTAGGAGTCGTAATTGCCGCTGGGGCCGCCGCGGTACGTGGCTGTCACGTACACGTTGCCGTCTGTTCCCTCCACGGCGTGCTGGGCGCGGTTGTACCCGCTGCTGGGCTCCCGGCGGTCGGTCCAGCTCAGGCCGCCGCTGGGGGTGAGCTTGGCCACGAGGGTCTCCCAGGGACACGGGCAGGGGCTGCTGTAGGAGTCGCCCACGGCGATGATGCTGCCGTCGGCGAGCACGATGGGATTCTTCAGCGTGTCACGGTTGCGAATGTCGATGCGGCGCTCCCACTCCACGGCGCCCGAGTCACTGATTTTGACCACGTAGCCGTCGTAGTTGCCGCTGCGAATGGAGCGCCCCGCCGCCACCACGCCGTCGGCGGCTTCGGCGACGCCGAAGAAGTAGTCGTGGTCGCCGGGGTCAAGGACCACCTTCCACGCCTCGGAGCCGTCGGCGTTCAACTTGATTGCGAACATGTCCGAGTCGCTTCCAGGTGTGGTGCCTCCCACGAAGACCGGCAAGTCGTCGTCGCCCACGATCACATCGTACACGAGATCGGAGCCGGCGGAATCCACGAAGTACGTCCACTCCAGCGTCCCCGCCGAGTCGTACTTCAGAAGGATGACGTCGTAGTCGTTGCTGGCGTCCTGCGCCCGCACGCCCACGTAGACGTTGTTCTGGCTGTCGACGGCCATGTGCTGGGCGTAATCCTGCCCGCCGGCGTAGTCCCACGTTGCCGCCCACGACTCTGCAGGGGCTGACGCGCTGGCCACGGGCAGTTGAGCCAGGGACAAGAGCAGGACGAATGCGAGCTCACGCAGGCGGAGCGAACGAGGAACCAACCAACCTCACCGCCGCCCCGCAGGACGTCGCGGTATTTGATCGGTTGTTCCACATCCTTGCGCCTTCGCGTCACTTGCGCCTGCGCGCCACGGCTGCTGCACCGATGAGGGCAAGCAGGACAACTAGGCCGGCGCCGGGGCTGTCCTCGTCCTTGCCGGCTGGAGCGGGCTCCTCCTCGATCTGGGGTTCCAGGTTGACCTCAGTCTCTAGGACGTTGTTGCTCTCGTCGTCTTCCGTGAGGTTGCCATCGGGGTCGATGCGCAGGTTCATCAGGTACAACCCCGGGGAAACCTCCGTGTCGTACCGGATGTCCCAGGTCTCCCCGGCCGCCAGTTCGGGAACGTCCACGTCCCCGATCAGGCCGCCATCCATCAGGATCCTCAGCAGGGTCGGGTTGGACATCGCGCCGCCCACGTTTTCGACGGTGATGGTGAAGCCTGCTTCATCGATGGAGATGCTGTTGACGGTCAAGTCGGGCCTAGCCGGCGGCTTGGGACCAAACAGGTACAGAGTGCCGTCGAAGGTGGCCACGTAGGCCCGGTTGCCGTCGATGGCAGGCGACGCCTTGATGGGAGCACCGGTGTCGTAGGTCTTGAGCAGCATCCCGTCGGTGGCGTTGATCCAGTACACCTTGCCGTCGTCGCTGCCCGACACCACGATGCCGTTGGCAATGGCGGGGCTGCTGGTCACCGAGTCTCCGGTGCGGTGCCACCACTCCAGCGCGCCGGTCAAGCGGTCGACGCCGTAGATGTTGCCGTTGTTGGAGCCGACCACGGCCAGGTCGCCGGAGATGGCGGGGCTGGCGTGGATCTTGGTGGGCCCGTCGTCGTCCGGAATCATGAAGCTCCAGGCGGGCGAATGGTACATGCCGAAGCACTTGTTGAGCGCGCCACTGTAAGGCGAGACCATGTAGGAGCGCAGGGTTCCGTCGTAACTGCCAAACAACACGCGGCCGCTGGCGGTATCGACGGCGGGACTGGACCAGACGATGTCGTTGGTTTGATGGATCCACTGGATCTTGGTGGTCTTGTCCGGTTCGCCCTCCTCGTTGACGGCGAAGGCGTAGTTGTTGAGCGCCCCGAAGAACACCTTGCCGTCATAGACCGCCGCTGCCGTGCGGATCTGGCCGCCAAAGGCGTCGCCCTTGCAGGACACGGCGCCCGCCTCGGACACGGTGTACTCGGGCCGCAGGCTGGACAAGCGGAAGGTCCACAGCAGCGTCAAGGTCTGGGTGTCGTAGGCCTTCATTTCGCCCGCGTCGTTGCCGATGAACAGCTTGCCCTGGTGGACCGTGATCGGGGCCAGGGTTGCCCCGACATTGGCCTTGGCCAGTTCGGTGCCGCGTTCCAGATCGAAGGCAATCAGTTGCCCCCGCACGTCGGCCACGTAGACGCGACCGCCCGCGATGGCGGGTGTGCTGACCACCTTGTCGCTCATCTGTGCCCGCCACACTTCCGCGCCACTGTTGGCATCCAGTGCCCGCACGAGGCCACTCCAGTCGGCCACGATGACCAGGTTATTGGCGACCACGGGGCTCGCCTCAATCGGCGGCCGTGCGCCGCCCTTCTCGGGCTCCTCGGTCTGCACTGTCCACCAGATGTCGGTGTACAACTCGTAGTCGGCGTTGTTGGGGGAACCGGTGTTGCGGTCGTCGCCGTGGAAGGAGGTCCAGGCGCCGGAGGCTCCGGGCACTAACGCTAGGACCACGAGAACGACGGCTAGGGGGCGCATGGCCTTGTCTTGACTTGAGGGCAACTTAAACCACGCCTCATTTGGACGGCAGGGACAAGGGCCCCTCATCCCCTGGCCCTACAGGTGCAACGGCTGGTGCAGGTGTCGTCGCGCGCGCACGGGAACCTCGTACCAGCCGGCCACCACGGTGCGTTGTTCCTTCTGGGTGGAGGCATCCGAGGGGGGAGCCTGCTGGCGGCAGTCCGGGCAGCGGTACCCGGCGCCAGCGCCGCGGCTCTTCATGGAGCGGCCGCAATCGGGGCAGGCGGGGTTGGAGGTCTTGACCCAGTGCTCGGCCATGCCCGCGATGTGCAGCTTCTCCAATTGCACGACGCCGTCCTTCCACGCGCCCACCACATCCACTTGGTCCCCGGGCCGCAAGCCGCGCACCACGTCACGAAACGAACCCGTTGGCTCGAAGGCGGCCGCCTCAAACGGCACGCCAGCGCGGTCGTGCAGGCCGACGAATACATGCCCCCCGGGCCGCGTCTGCGGCATGCCGCCCACTTCGGCAGACAAGGCAACCGTAGCCGCCTCGGGCGCCTCCAACAGGGTCGCAACGGGGCACACGTGGTCGCCACTGGCCTGATTGGTGGCCCACAGCAACCAGCCGTCGATGGGCTCGCCGGCCGCCCGCGCCAGGGCCGCGATGGCCGCCTCACGCAGCCGCTCGGGATCCCGGCCACGCAAGCCACACAGAACCGGGTCGGGGGACGACGGCACACAGCACGGCCGATCCGCTTCAGGGTCCCAGGTGTGGAACGTGGCGCCCCACGCATCCAGGGCGCGCAGCGGTTCGCCTTGGACCGCTCGCGGCGTGCCCCAGCGCGACGGTTCACGGTAGGCCAAAAACTCGTAACTCGACGGCGGGCCAGGCCACGCTGCGGCAGCCAGGCACCCCACCAGGCCCCGACGGGAACCGGCTGCCTCAAACAGGGCCCCCTCCGAAGCCAGGGCAGCCTCCGCCGATGCAGGCTCCACCAGGGTGCTCACCGCCGCGTGGTACCACCAACTGGGCGGTGGGCCAGGCAGCAACGCGACAGCCGGCTCGGCACCGGGCTGGGACGCGCCCTGCACTGCCTTCCACGCGGCCTCCAGGAGTTCCGGCGTGGGGCTGGCCGGCGGCGCCTCAGGAAACACCAGGATCTCCCCGCCAC
>JBFJVP010000233.1:0-5102 GCA_041624075.1 Thermoplasmatota archaeon
AACGAGTCGGAAGGCCTAGTCGGCCAGGCAGCCACCCGGGTTGAGCAGGCCCGCAAGCGGGATTTCGTTGATTCCAGTCATCTCGAAATGAACGGTGCCGGCCGGCAGCACGAAGTCCACCCACTCATAATCTACGTGCCACATGGAAATCTTGCCGGGAATGCTCTCATCCCGTAGGACACTGAAGTGGTATGTCTGGTTGCCCACGACGTGGAAGATCTGCTTGGGGCCGGCGGCTGTGTCCACGTGATCAACGCTTGCCACCCCGTCCACCAAGGGAATGCTGCTCGACATTTCCAAATTGAACATCTTGGCGACGGCCGATGAACCGAAGCCGAGGTCGGCGGGAATGATGGCGAATTGGCCGGGCCGTGCGCTCCAATCGTAGCTGGCCGTGCTGCCTTCGGTGACGAGTCCGAAGTACGGCTGGTCCACTGGGTCCAGCACCCGCATCGCGTAGCGACCGTCCTGTGCATTCATCCACACTTGGTAGGTCTGATCGTTGACGCTCGTAGCTCGAACACACAACCAACCCAGGCCCAGGGAATCGGTTACCTCAAGATCTGCCACGTTGCCTTCGCAGGGGATTGGTTGGGCGTTGAACTCGAAGTCGCATGCTTGCTTGAGTTCGAGCCAGTCCATTTCGTCCGCCGACGGCGCCGTGCAACCAGCCAGCAGGAGGCAGGCCAACAGGGCCAACTTCTTCATATTCGCCCAGAAGCCGTCGGGTACAAGAACCGTGCGCAGCCAAGCCTCCAACCATGTGGTTGCCGCCCGCCGCCCGGCCCGGCTGCCTTTAGCAACCCTTGTAACCACGAAGGCCGTGCGAGTACAGGGATGCACTGAGCCATGGCGTTCGATCGTCGAACCATGGTGCTGCCGTCGGAGACTGTCTTCGAAGAGCACACCATCGTGACCACCGGGGACTTCATCCTCGGCAACCGGGTCAAGCTGGGCTTTGGTGCCCAAACCGAGGGTCGCATCTTCGCCGGCCAGGCCGTGGAGATCGACGGCGACGCGAAGGCCTCCGACGACGTGCGCATGGATCAATCCTGCCACGTCACCGGCCACGTGCGCAGCGGCGGCAACATCTACCTCGGCGAGCGCTGCTTCATCAAGGGCAACCTGGAGATCGAGGGCGACCTGGACGTGGGCGACGACGTGAAGATCGGCGGCCAATTGCACGCCAAGGGTTGGGTCAACAAGCGCAACCCCGTACCCCTGGTGATCTATCTCTTCATCTACCTCCTGGAATTGCTGCGAATGGGTCAATCCGAGGAAGTGGATCGCATCCTGAAGGAGATGGAGGAGGCCGACGGCGGCGATATCGCCGTCGGGGAGCGCTTCCTGTTCATTCCCGACGAATCGGAGGTCGGGCTTCAGCACAGCGTCGTCAAGGGGAACCTCGATGCGGGAGACAAGTGCCGCATCCTCGGCAATCTGACGGTCAAGGGAGACGCCATTCTTGGCCGCGGCAGCCACTTGTTCGGTGCCCTGCGCTGCGACGGCGACGTGACACTGATGGCCGACAGTGAAGTGCAGGGCGAACTGGTGGCGCTTGGAACCGTGGTCGTCGGGCAGGACTGCCAGGTCCTCGGCGACCTTCGGGCGCGATCGGTGCAAATGTACCCCGGCGCCACCGTGGATGGCAAGATCGTCGCCCCCGAGGGGGTCGCTTTCAAGACGGAACGGCAAGCCGCCGCCGAAGAAATCGGGGCCGAGAAGGTCGAGGAATTCGAGTCGAAAAGGGCAGATCTGGTTGATCTGCTGGGCTAGCATTCCGGCAGCGGCACCAGGTCGCGCGAGTAGTAGGCCCAGTCCTGGCCGGGGTTGTTCAAGCCCCATCCGGGCAGGCTCGGGCCGCCGCCGCTGGAGGACGCGGAGGGGCTGCCGAAGGCAACGGGCCATGCGTCGCCGTACTGGTACTCGAAGGACGACCACGGGATCACGAAGCTAAACGTGTTGCCGGTCCAGGTTACGGCGTAGGCTTGGGGTCCATCCCAGTACATGGTTTGAATGACCTCGTAAGTGGTAGTGCCCTGGAAGGTCCAGGTGGGCGGGTTGCCGCCGGCGCTCAGTCCGCCGTCCTCGAAGCTCACCCAGTAACTGAACGCCTGGCCGGGCGCGGCGCGGGGATCAGCGGCCAGCGTGGTTTCCACCAGCAAGCCGTCGTGGGTGCGCTCGATGGCAACACCCAGGATGTCGGCGGGCGAGGCGTCGATGACGGAGTCCAGCCAGGCGGTCTCGTGGTCGCCGGCCGGGTCCGGGACGTACTGGCGAGCAGAGCAAACCTCGTGGCCAGCGGCCGGGGCAATCAGAAACAGGCAAAGCAATGAGGCAAGCACACGGCGGCTCATGGACCTGAACCCCCTGTCCTGCGTATATAGGGTGCCGGGAGCGATTGCCTGATCGTCACCATTGCGGTTTCCGGCTGGGCGCTTGCTGGGTGCCTCCGGGCTTCATCAGCCAGTTTGGCCAGGCGCGGCGTCATCCGGTGTACGATGGCGGGTTGAGGGGGTCGGTTGCAAAGCGGTGCTTGCGGGCCCCCGGCCGGGTCTCGTGGCTTGACGCGGGGCACCCGGCCAGAGTGTTGGGTCCTGGCCAAGGGTCGAGTTGCGCCGCTCGATCAGGGGGCCGCGCCAACCCGGCTTGAGCGTGCGTTTGATGCTGGCCGGGATGCCCAGCCGGGGAAAACGCTAGGTCGAACTGCTCTGGGCGGTTTTCGCTGGTTTGGCCGCGCGCACCCGCAAGATGGCTTTGCCGGCAACCATCGCGGTCATCAAGAGGCCGATTGCCAACGCAGGTTCGGGCGTCCAGGGGGTCGCCAGGATCAGCAAGGCTCCGAGGGGTAGGTGGATGCCGTCATTGGAATTGCTCGGCCGCTCTTGCAGGAACCACACCGCGAGTACGAACAGGGCCGTGGGGATGGCCAGCGCCAAGGCGCCGGTCGCGGCCGAGATCTCCGCGTGATGGGTGGCAACGTCCAGGCCGACCGCGAGCCCGGCGCCCACGGCTGCCGCCGCTGCGAAGATAACGTAATGCCCGTAGCCCCACATGTATGCGGTGCGGCTGTTGTCGAGCAAGTAGCTGGCATCCTCGTCGAAGTAAAGCCACCACAACGCGAAGACAGTCAGCAAGCCGCCAGCGAGGAGGGGCAGAAGCCCCACTTCGAACTCGCCGGCCGCAAAGATGGCCTCCAACGCCATCGAGGCAGCCAAGACGGTCTCACCCAACACGATGATGGTGAGAAGTCCGTAGCGCTCCGCGATGTGCTCCCGGTGCCAGGTGCGCTTGACGCGCTTGCTGTTAGCCCACGCATAGGACACCATCTCGGCGGTACCAAGAAGGACTGCACCAGGGACAATCCAGGCGTCCGGCGCGGCCAGCACGAGTGCACCCCAAAGGCCCTGGAGGATCAGAAGGGAAGCGGCGGTGGTGTATTCGGCTGCGCGCTCGTCGGGATTGTGGCGAGCGGCACGAAAGACCTGCGCGATCAGTGCCAAGCGCATGATGATGTAGCCTACGAGGGCGAGCGTGAAGTCCCGGCTCTCGAAGATGCTGCTGATGCCAGCGGCGAGCACGACGGCGCCCGTCAATTGGGCGAAGACCCCGACGCGGTACAGGACATCGTCGTTGTCATAGGAGGTCGCAAACCAAGTGAACGACATCCAGGCCCACCAGATGGCAAAGAATGCAAGCAGGTAGCTGACGATGGCATCCCCGATGTGGTTGTCTGCGATGCCATGGTGCAATCCAGCCGCGGCTTGGGCGATGGCCACCACGAACACCAGGTCGAAGAACAGTTCAAGCGGGGTGGCCGCGCGGTGTTCCTCTTCCGGGTCGCGACCCTTGAGGGGGCGCAGAAGGCGGTAGGCTGATGAAACAGAGCTCACGGACCTGCCACGTCGTGGGCCATTCAAGTCCCTGCCGGGCCCCAGGAATGCCCGTGGCAAGCGAATGAGCCCACTGGCCTCAGACCACGCTGCGACCCTGGCGCCGTGCCAAACTTCCCCCGGTGCGCTTGGCCCAGGGGCGCCTCGGGGTCAACGAGGGGTGTGCTGGCCACTGGGCGGGCGGGGGCTTGGCTGGTGCACGGCAGCCAAGGGCTCTGCGCCGCCGGCCGTTGGCTAACGCCGGCGTTGAGTGCGAGGCGTGGGGCCTCGTTGGCTTGGCGGGACGACAGGAGCCATCCCGAAGAGTGCGGCCTGCGGGCGTACCACGGCCTAGCTACCCCGAGCCACCGCCTGGCGCAAACCTGCCCCCGGCCGGAGCCAAGGTGGTCGGACACCCACCAGCCCCCGAGGCGAGGTCAACGACGTTGCTGCCCGGTGCGGCATTACAGGTCCAAACGCATCAGGACACGCGCAAACCCATCGAGTACGGATTTGGTGTGCGCCACCTGGCGAAAGCCAGCCTTGTCAAACAGCCGCTTTGTACCCACATACGCCATGGTCGTGTTGATCGTCTTGCCTGCGTTGTCGAGTGGGTAACCCTCCAGGATCGTTGCACCCTCGCGGCGAGCGAACTCGATGGCCCCTGCAAGCAGATGATGGGAGATTCCTTGCCCGCGGTGGCCCGGCTTGACGCGGATGCACCAGACGGACCACACGTCAGCATCGTCCACATGGGGAATGGTCCTGCTCCGGGCAAAAGTGGTTTGCGCCCGTGGCGCCACGGCGGCCCAGCCGACCGCCTCGGTTCCATCGTAAGCCAAGACACCGATCGGGCCGTCCTCCATCATGGCCTCAACGTGCTGCCCCCGCGCCGGGCCCAACAGGGCCTTGTTCTGGTTGGCGGGCAACCGGTATGACAAGCACCAGCAGACGCTGGCGTCGGGGCGCTTGGGTCCCAAAACTTCCTTCACGTCGACAAAGACGGTCGCGGGCTTCACCACGATGGCCATGTGTTTTCGGAGAGCCTTGCTGCTTCATCAACCATGCGCGCGGGGCCCCAGGCACCTTCGAAGGCCCCATCAAACGGACGAGGCGTGCCCCGAACCACGCGGCACCCGTTCGGGCCGCGTGAAATGGTGGCGGCGCCATTGATGACTTGCTCATCGCCCAGGATCTGCAAACGCTGCCCGCGCCCCTGCGCCTGGGGCG
>JBFJVP010000234.1:0-5068 GCA_041624075.1 Thermoplasmatota archaeon
AAGGCGTGCTTCGGGTTCTGGGAGGTGCTGGTCTGTCCGTCGCCGAAGTCCCATGCCCAGGCGACCACACCTGTGTTGTCGGTGGATGTGTCCGTGAACGAGACCTCCTGACCCGGCCGTGGCGCTGTCGTTCCAATGGAGAATGTGGCTGTTGGGGGCGTGGTGTCGGAGGGCGGCGCGCTGCCGACCTCCCGCACCTGGACGAAGCTGATTCGGGTGGCGGTTTGCCCTGAGCCATCGGTTAGGGTCAGTTTCACGGTTTTCAGGCCCGCCGACGCATAGGTGTGGGAGGGGTTGGTCTGCGTGCTGGTGGAGCCGTCTCCGAATTCCCACTGGCGCGTCGCGGGGGGCTGGGGTACTGTGGACTGGTCGGTGAAAGTGATCGTCTGGCCAACGGTGGGGTCGGATGGGCTGAAGGTGAACTTGGCCACTGGTGCCGCCGGCTTCACGTCGATCGTGGTCGTGGCAGAGGCGCTGCTTCCAAGATCGTCGGTGACCGTGGTGGTGACCGTGTAGGTACCGGCTTGGCCAAACGTGTGGCTGACCGTGGATCCGGCGGCGGTCGCGCCGTCACCGAAGGTCCATGTGGGTGCATGGGGGCTACCAGCGCCGGGGGTGACGGTGGCGCTGAAGTCGACCACTTGGTTGACGCGCACGTCGGTGGTGCTCGCAGTGAGGCTCACTTGGGGGGGCGCAGGCGCGACCGTGTAGCCGCTGGACACGAACCTCACGTCGTCGCTTGGACAGTCGTTGGGCATGACGTCAGCGGCGATCCAGCCGCCGTCGCGCACCTCGCCCGTGACGCGCCACCCGGAGATGGTGCTGCCGGAGCTCGCGCCCAACTGGGCGTACGTGTACCCCAGTTCGACGCCGACGCGCCCGGAGTCGGGGCCGTCGTCGGCGCGGCCGCCGCCTTCGATGTGGTAGGCGTTGGGTACGCGCACCCGGAGTGTGGAGGCAACGGTGCCGGAGGTGATCGTGAACGACTCGTCGTTGCTGGTCTGGATGACCGTGGAATACTCGGTGCCGTCCACGGTGAAGGAAATCGTTTCGCGGCGGTCGTAGTCGACGAGGCTGGCAGGGTTGGCCTTGCTCATTGTCAGGAAGAAGGCGATGACCGGCTGACCCTGCACGGTGGCTTCCCGGGTGTAGAGCGAAACGAGGTCGTGGCCGTGTTGGTCGGGCCGGTCGGCGTGGAAGCCGTAGTCGTCTCCACAGTCCTCGAGGGATCGTGTCCAGCCCTCGTTGCTGGGCGGCCCACCGGGGTGACCGGCCACCTGGACGAGCGTCACAAGGAGCGCCAGGAGGGCGATGGCAGTCAGCGCTTTGCGCGTGTGGCTCATGCGGGTAGACCATGACCCCATGCATTTATCGTTTTTCGAACTCCTCTCTTTGGAGGCCAGTCCTTGGCGGCCACCCGATTCTCGAACGTTCGAAGTCTGAGAAAGCCTTTTACCGGCCCTGTTGCTCCAACGGCTAACGGGCGCTTGCCCTCTGGAGCAAACGGACATGAACTGGAAGACCTCGCTGGCCCTTGGCCTCGTGACGCTCGCCCTAGCTGCCCCCCTGGCCGCGGCCCACCCCGGCGCGACCGCCATCGACAACCCAGCGACCGGCGGCCGCTGCTACATCTACACCAACGACACCGCGACTCCCGAGTTCTGGCGCGAAACCAACGGCGACCGCGAAGGCGGCGTGCCCGGCGGAGCTGCCAGCCACGTCCTGGGTGGCGGCGACGGCACCGGCCTACAGCGCGGCGGCGACAACCCCGACACGCACTACGACGACCCCGCCTCGTGGGCCGTCGACTGCCTGACCGCCTGATTCTGATCACACCTTCGCCCTTCTCCCCCCAATCGGGATTTTTTTGAAGTGAAAAGCCAGCGCCAGCGACATCAAACCTGCTTGGCTTACGCTCCAAGGCATGCACTGCAAGGGCGCCACGGTACGACGACTCGATGAGCTGGCTGGGGTGGCTACCGGCCAACCCCGCGAGCCCGGCCAGCGATCATGGCCCAAGGCCCCGCACTACTGCTTCTGATGGCCACCAAACAGGTCATCCCACGTGTCATGCACGCGCCCCAGCACCTCCGGAACCGGCTCGTAGCGAGCCAGCAGACTCCGGACATGCGATGGGTCGACCAGGTGGAATCCCCGATCGGCGCCCGTGGCCACGCGTCGAACCAACCCCGCCTTGGTCAACTTGCCCAACTGGTACGTGAGCGTCCCCTTGCTTCCACCAACCACCTCCAACAGATCCCGGTGCTGCATGCCGCCAAACTCCAGCAACGCCAACACGATCTCCAGCGGCCGCTCCTGCCGCAACAAATGCAACTCCTTGCGCTCCTTGGAGGTCAACTCCTGGTACTGGGACGCGGGAAAGTACCGCGTGAACCCACCCACCTGCGTGGCACGCACCGCCGACTCCGCCACCAACGACTGAATGTGGTACCGAGCCAGCGATGTCGTCGTGTCCAGTTGCCGAACCAGGCCCCGCAAATGAATTCCGGGGAACTGCTTGATAGCTTCCAGCACCCGATCCCGCATGGTCTCGTCGTCCATGGCTAACTCCGGCGCACCAAGAAGGGAACGAATAGCAACATGACGATGATCAGATCAAACAGCGCCGAAACGAACTCGATGGCATCATGGTCAACCACATGGGAGCGCACGTTGTAGGCCACGAACAAGGATTTGAGCGCGAACACCGCGAACGCCATCACCACAAACAGGAGCCGGGAGTTGTCCGTGGCCAAGAAAGAACGAACCCCTAGGTACGCCATCACAAGCGACAACAGGGCCACCCCCAAGGAGGTCGCTACGGCGAGATCGACAGCTTCGATGCCAGAGGCCACGGGTGGCCAAACGCGGCCGTCACTTCAAGACGCTGGTTTGCAAACCATTGGTCTCCCGGGGGCCGGTGAAAAGAAACCCCCGGGAGTTGGTGGGTGGTTGCTGGTTGGTGGTAGGATTGCGCGGTTCATCCGCGCCGAGAGGCGGCGGGCCAAGCGACCCACATCCGCCAAGCCTAACGTTGGTCTCCAGGCATCTTATACCTTTTTTCTTGGGTCGTTCAACATCGAACAATACAGTAACGAAAGCGAAACATGTTCGTGTAGGGCGTGTACCGTCCGCCAGGTTGCAGCGTGGCAGCGATGACATCTAGGCTGCGCGCCCACCATGCGTTGCTGACCGGAATTCGGCTACGACCAACGCCCACCCCCAACGCCGAAGCCAACCTGCGGCCGGCTGCCGCATAAGCGCGCTCGCTGACGAGCCTGCTTGGCGCCCGGGAGTTCATCAACCAGCCACGGCGCGCACACCGGCACCTTGCCGTGGGGCGTCCACGGCGGTTGGAACCGGGCCGACCACGGAGTGAAGCTTCAGCCGGCCCTGGACCCGGATGCGCACTAGACCCCCATCGGTGAGCCTTCGCAGCCGGTGCTGGGTCGTGCTTCGACTCCAACCCCAGGTGGACGATGCAGCCAAGATTGCTTTCTGCGGCGACTGAGGATTCTGCGCCAACCACTCGTAAAGCAGGCGAAGCTCCGGCTCACGCAGGAGAACCGTCGCCTCCCAAGCCTCGTCCGCGCCGTTTGCGAGGGCAAAGTACCGATGGGTCTGACGGTGCTCCTTCTGGGCGATGAGGCCCGACCGCATCAGAATCTGGACATGGTGGCGAGCCGTTCCGGTAGAAATCCCAGTCGCACGCACCAGTTCCCTAAATGTCGTCCCAGGGTGGGCTTCGATGTACCGCATCAGGGCCCGTCGGTTCGGGTGCTTGAGCGCCTGGCGTCCCCCCAGCGATGTCAAGAGGCCAGCAAGAACCTTGGGCAGGCTTGCAAGCAGCAGGACAAGGCCCACGGTCGCAGCGGCAGTCGGCAGCGAATCGAGCAGAACCTCGTCGCGGCGCGCAATGGCATCCTCCACGGCCAATCGGCCCTCCAGCCGACCCGAATCACCGCTGGCCACCCGCAGGGCGCCGAGATCTACCTCGCCCAGGAAAGCCAGCGTCTGCCGCGAAGACTCCTCGCCGTGACCCATGTCGGCGGCTGGAAACCGGGACAATCCATCGATGGTGGCATCCATCCGGGAGGCAAAGCCAACCACGCCGGCACCCATGCCGGTCAACTGAACGGTCCCGTTGCGAGCCAGCACCTCACCATACTCATCTTGGCCTTGGCGAATGCCAACCGGGCTTGTCGCCGGCGGAGTCATGTAAGAACGGCCGCCGCCAGCCGGGCACGCATCGGTGTCGCAAGCGACGGAGACGTTGTAGAACTCCAACCGGCGCACGCCCACCGCCTCAATTGAAATCGCTACGGTGTGGTTGTCGTGGCGGGCGGCGACGAATACTTCCGGGCCAGGGCACGCAAAGAACCGAAACTGGCGCCCGTCACGTTCCTGGCTCGTCGTGCCTTCGGCTCGGCATTGGCGGGTCGCGCCGATTTGACCAAGCACCTCCTCCACGGTGACGCGGGCCCAGGCGGCTTCGATCACGATGCCCGAAGGGCCGTCGGTTCCAACTGCTGTTCCTACCAGTTGGCCGTCGACATCGCGCCGCTCGGACTCGGGTCGACCCCAGAGGTAGCTATCATTGGGCGGCGGCCCCGCTTCCACGTGCAAGATGGTAAACGGGTATGTGTGTCTAACAAGTTCGCTGGCGTTGAGCGCAAAAGAGGCCTCGATGCTCCCTTGTTGGCCCACATCCACATAAGCGCTAAGCGGACCCTCATACACCACGGCGCCCTCAACCGTGGCGGGGCTGTTGAAGGATAACCCGGCAACTGAAGGAACAGTCAGCAACAGGATCAGCACTACGATTCGCATTCCAAGTCCTCGTAAATTGTCACCGTGGCACTGATGTTGACATCAAACATGACGCCGCCCAGCGCCAGGTATTGCTCGCCGAGCATTTTGTGGTAGAGGGTGCCAGGTCCAATGGTGCCGTTGATCATCGGCCACTCCTCATGAGCTGACGCCAACGTGTACTCTCGGGTCCAGTCGAGCGAAGCGACCCCATCCTCACCCAGTGCGTAGTAGCGGTCGGTTCGGGCCAAACGGTTGG
>JBFJVP010000235.1:0-5052 GCA_041624075.1 Thermoplasmatota archaeon
CATCCAGACGAGCCGGACATCTTGCTCGCTGCCGTTGGGGAGGTGATAGACACGGGTGTCAAACTCGTAGTGGGGAATGGGTGCGCCATCAGCCACCGGGGTCAGTTGCACCGTTGCAGTCCCGCCGGCGACCGTGATGTTGGCCTGGACGGTTCCGACCTTGGGGGAGCTTGGAACCACGAGCAGCGGCTGCATGCAGCTGGTGCCGTCGTCGGGGCTATGGACCACGGCGTAGGTGCCGGTGGCCGGTGGCCCAAACGAGAACTGGCTATGTGGGTCCTGCGTGACGATGAGGTAGTCGAGCGTTGTCGAGTGTTGCAGAACAAGGCCTGCAGGTTGTTCGCCGGTGGCGGCGTTCGCTGAGATCACGAGCAACGAGCCGTCATTGTTGGCGCCATTCAGGTTGGGCAGGGAAACCCGAACGACAGTTCCCGCCTGAACCACTGGGACATCGTTGGGCCCTCCGGCTGCAGGATCAAGCAGCATCCGTGAACCGCAGGGTGCGGGCGCATCGATGGGCCACCAACCGACTAATTCTGACGGCGCCGCCGCTGCCAAAAACCCGCTTCGCGCCAATGGCTGCAGGGGGTCTGTTGACGCCGTGAAAGCGCGGCCTTCTTCCACCGGGGTCCGGACCGTCGAGGTAAACCGGATTTCGCCGATACCCTTGGACCATCCCGAGAGGTACAAGTTTCCATCCGGACCGACGATTTCGCCCAGCGTTTCATGGGGCAAGCCGTGGCCGCGACCTTCGGCGGCCTGATCGCTGGCGGCGGAGCTTGCCCTGGATGTGGCGTTGACCTGCACGCGCAACTGGTTGCCCGAGAACTCGACCTTGACGCTTGCTGGCACGGGCTCGCCGGGAGGCAACTGAACGATAATCTGGCTCCGGGTTTCCTTGCCGCCATGGGTGGCTACCACTTCTAGCACGCCGGGGCCCGGTGCCATCACCGCGAAGCCGTGGAAGCCGTCGTGCTCGTGGATGCTTTGGCTGTGAAACAGACGCTGGCCATCCATGAAGATGTCAAGGCGGACATCCTGGTGCTCTCGGAGAACCAATGGCTCCTCCTGCTCCACGATGGCGTACGCCATGTGGATCGGCTGGCCAACGTAGGCCTCTTCCGGCATCAAGAGCCGAAGGCCCGTTTCACTGGCGGGGGCGGCGGTGGCAGGCACGGTTGAGCCCAGCAGTGCCAGCAATGCGATCAGGCCGATCAGGCGCATGGGTGGGCGCAGGCCGGCGCGTGGTTAAGTGGGTTGCCGGGCAAAGGCAGCTTGCTGCCGGCCTCAGGGCGGGGCGCCGAGGTTGCCTGCGCGTCGAGGCGGCAACGCGGGGGTGGGCGCATCACGTCGCCAAGCGTCACGTCCAACAACCCCGGCGCGTTGCGGGACTTGGATGCACGCAGGCGCGAGCGACGAGTGGACGACGGCGAGCGGAATTCCCCTGCCGCCGTTCTTGGCGCCAGAGGGCGCAGAGAAGCCAGGGGAATACCCGTACACGCGTGGCTTGTTTCCCGAGTTGTACCGGAGGCGGCTGTGGAGCATGCGGCAGTACGCTGGCCTGGCGACGCCGGAGGAATCCAACCTGCGCTTCAAGTGGCTGCTCGAGCACGGACAGACTGGCTTGAGCGTCGCCTTCGACCTGCCGACCCAGATCGGCTTCGATCCTGACGATCCCATGGCGGAGGACGACGTGGGCAAGGTGGGCGTTAGCGTGGCGAGCCTGGCGGACATGGAGGCTATGTTCGATGGCATTCCCCTCGACAAGGTCTCGACCAGCATGACGATCAATGCCACGGCGTCGGTGCTGTTGGCGTTCTATCTGGTCGCGGCCGAGAAGCAAGGTGTTGCGCCCGAACAGGTGTCGGGGACGCTACAGAATGACCTGTTGAAGGAATTCGTCGCCCGGGGAACTTACACCTTCCCCCTCGAACACTCCATGCGGCTGTGCACGGATGTCATCGAGTACTGCGCCCGGCACGTGCCCCGCTTCAACGCCATCAGCGTATCCGGGTACCACATGCGCGAGGCCGGCTGCGACGCCGTCGAGGAGGCGGCGTACGCACTCAGCTTTGCCCGCGCCTACCTGGATCGCGCCGTGGCCCGCGGCCTCCCCATCGACGACTTTGCCCCCCGCATCAGCTGGATCTTCAACACCCACAACGACTTGTTCGAGGAGATCGCCAAGTACCGCGCCCTGCGGCGCATCTGGGCGACGATGCTGCGCGAGGAGTACGGCGCCAAGAACCCCAAGAGCTGGATGTTCAGAACCCACACCCAGACCGGTGGCAGTACCCTGCCGGCCCAGCAACCGGAGAACAACATCGCCCGCGCCACCATCCAGGCGCTCGCGGCGACCCTCGGCGGCGTCCAAAGCCTCGCCCTGTCCTGCTTTGACGAGGCGCTGGCGATCCCGACGGAGAAGGCGCAGCAGATCGCGTTGCGCACCCAGCAGATCATTGCCCACGAGTCCAACGTGCCCGCCGTCACCGACCCCCTCGGCGGATCGTACTTGATCGAGTACCTCACGGACGAGATTGAGCGCCGCGTGCGCGCCGAAATGAAGGCCGTCGCCGAGCTCGGAGGCGCGGAAGCGGCCGTCAGCGGGGAGTACATCCAGCGGCGCATCGCCGAGGCCGCCGACCGCCACCGCAAGGCCCAGGAGTCGGGCGAGGAGGTGATCGTGGGCGTTAACCGCTTCACGGAGGACGTGGACCCTACCAAGCCGCCGGTGTTCCAACTCAGCACCACGGGCCTGGCCGCCGCCAAGGATCGCCTGGCGAAGGTTCGGGAATCGCGGGATGGCAGCGCCGTAGCCGCCGCCCTCGCAGCACTCCAAGCCGCTGCGGCCGACCCCGGCAAGAACCTGATGCCGTTCATCATCGAGGCGGCCCGCGCCTACGCCACCATCGGGGAAATCACGGGAGCCATGGCCAACGTATTCGGACGGGCCGAGGCCAGCACGCTCGTGTAGGTTGACAGAAAGGCCAACAACCGTTCGAATTCCCTTTTATTTCAATGCACCCATGCGCAGTTGTTGGCCCAAGCCAACAGACGGTGAACTAGATGGATCGGAAACGACTGTTGGCTCTTGCAGCGATCATGGCTTGCCTGGTGGCAGTGCCTCCGGCAGAGGCCACGGGGCCGGTTGAAGAGGCGGTGCTCCGGTACCACGCATGTGCGCTGGCCGCCCACGCCATGATGGCCACGCAACCGGTGGCGGGAACCATCGAAATGGGCTGGTGCAAGGTCAACCTCCTACGAGACGCGCACGACTTCCTCGAAAAATGCCTAAACAACTTGAACCCCTCATGGAATTACTTCTGGATCGGGGAGACGACGAAGTCGCCCGAAGATGGAGATGTTTTCCTCCCTCTCGTTCCGCCTTCGAGTGATACAAGGACCTGGCTTCACGATGACTGGAGCGGGCCGACCTATGATTGGCGATGCTGGTAGTTCCATGAAGTTCGCGATGTTTCTCCTTGTGGTAGCCCTGGCAGGCTGCGCGGCGGATCCCGGTTCAATGCCGCCTGACGAGCCATTGGACGAGCCAAACCCGGAACCGGACCCCGCCCGGCGGTCCCAACCCCCGCCCCGGGCCCAGCCGCCGGAGAGTTTTGACTTCAAGCAATTGAGTCTGAACGGTTGCCAACGGTATGGTTCGGTCAGTGATTTGCCACATGCGCTGTTCCCGGAAATCGTACCGTCCGGTTGGAAGGACCGCAATCCCATTCCGCTAAGTGCGTTGTTCTATTCGCTTCTGGACTGTGAGCGGTTTTCCTGGGGCGGCTTTGAGCGGGGGCCCTTCCAAATGGTGCGGGAGCATCATTCTCATTTCACGGCGCCTGGCAAGTGTGGCGAGGGCGACTACGACGAGCCGTACGTTTTGAGCAAGCTCTTGGTTTCCGACGCGGAAGTAGCCCAAGAACTGAGTGCCCACCTTGGGATTCCCGTCGGCGTTGTGGTGACCTCGCACGAAGGTCCAGGTGGCCCTTTTTCCAATGCCTACCAAGTGCATTGGGCCGGGCAAGAGGGCGTGCATGCCGACTTGACCCATTATGTGGACGGTCCGGGACCTAATCGCATTTCAATTTCTGAACGGTACTATGCATTAGGCGAAGGCCACGTTGTTTCGATCGACTGGACGCGTGAGTACACTGGGGCTTCCAGTGGTGACGAATGGCCGATGATCAACGGCACCATCGGGTCCGGCACCCTTTACCACGAAATGCTCGGCGAACAATACCTGGCGCTGGGCGACGTCCTCTTCGACGTAAATATCAGTGCCACAGTGACAATTTACGAGGACTTGGAATGCGAATCCTGAACGCGGGGGTCGTGGTTGGCCTGATGCTTGGCGGCTGTCTGAACAGCGCAAACCATGAATCGCCGGATGGTGCAACAGAGGTCATTGACTTCAAGCAATTGAGTCTGAACGATTGCCGACGGTATGGTTCGGTCAGTGATTTGCCACATGCGCTGTTCCCGGAGATCGTACCGTCCGGTTGGGCGGATCGCAATCCCATTCCTCTAAGCCGGCTGTTCTATTCGCTGCTTGATTGTGAGCGGTTTTCGTGGGGTGGCTTTGAGCGGGGCCCATTCCAAATGGTGCGGGAGCAGCATTCTCATTTCACGGCGCCTGGCAAGTGTCGCGAGGGCGACTATGATGAGCCGTACGTCTTGAGCAAGCTGTTGGTTTCCGACGCGGAAGTAGCCCAAGAACTGAGTGCCCATTTGGGGATTCCAGTTGGTGTGGTGGTGGCATCGCACGAAGGTCCCAGTGGTTTTGGCTCCAATGCTTACGATGTCAAGTGGAAGGGTCCCGAAGGTGTCCACGCGGACTTGACGCATTACGTGGACGGCCCGGGGCCCAACCGTTTGGCCCGAACCGACCGCTACTACGCACTGGGTGAGGATGGGGTCGCTTCGATCGACTGGACCCGCGAGTACACGTTGGCGTCAGCTCATGAGGAGTGGCCGATGATCAACGGCACCATTGGGCCCGGAACCCTTTACCACGAAATGCTCGGCGAACAATACCTGGCGCTGGGC
>JBFJVP010000236.1:0-4998 GCA_041624075.1 Thermoplasmatota archaeon
CCCTGCGCCCCACTGAAGTGGAAGAGCGCGTCGTGTCTGCTGTCGGTAGGTTCTTCCCCGACGGGGAGGCGACAATCGTGGGCCAAGAGGTGATGCTCACGTCAAGCGATCCCCACCCGTTACGCGAGCGTATCTGGGAATTGCGCATCATCGACACGTTTCGAGGCCAATTTCTGCACGGCGTGGCCCGGGATCATGCCAGTGCGAGGTTCAGCCTCAGCAAACAGGCGGCCAGCCAGGGCAAGATCAGTTTCCCGCCGACGCCCCACGGGCTGGGCGATCTGAAGGTTCGGGTCGTCATCGAGGACGGTGACCCCTGGGAGGACGCCGTTGAGTTTGCCTGGTGGCTGTGCCCCGAGACCCAGGATGGGGAGATCGTGGGCCCAGTCGACTAGGGCGAGGGCTATCGTTTCCAGATGTACTGGCACGCCCGGCACGAGTACTCGTTGGTAATCAGGTGCATGTCCACGTCGCGGTTGCCGCACCTGGGGCAACGGAAGTAAACGAAGGGCCGGGTGCTGCGCTTGCCGCGCCCGGGGCGGGTGTGTTTGGTGGCACGCTTGCGGTGCTTTTGGCATGACGAGTTGACGCAGTAGTAGCGCTTGCCGTCATCAGTGAGGTAGCAGCCGAGGCGCTCGCAAACGGGCGGAAGCTTGGTGCCGAAGTACTTGTCCACTTGCTGCCCGACTTTGGGTGCGCCCTGCGGGGCCGTGGGGGCCTTGGCACGCATGGCCTCATCGAGGAGCTTGCGGGCGCGGCGAACATCTGCGTCTTGCTTGTCGTCGTCCTCCGGCTCGTGGTCGTTTGCATCAGCGACCATGAGCAGGAGGAGCTTCACGGAAGAGGAACCTCCAGGCTCATCAGGTCCGTGGCGAGGATCGTTTGTGCGAAGGTGGTGGTGGCTTCATCTAGCACTGGCTGTGCGTCCTTGTAGCGAGGCGAGATGTGCGTGAGCACCAGCTGGCGGGCGCCGGCTTCGGAAGCCACCTCGGCGGCTTCGCGGGCGGTCATGTGCCGGACTTCCCGGGCTCGGTCCACCAAGTCATGGGTAAAGGTCGCCTCGCAGATGAAAACGTCAGCGTCGCGGGCAGCATCGGTCAGCGACGGGCACGGCTGGGTGTCGCCGGAGTAAACGATGCGGCGTCCCCTGCGCCCTGGGCCGAGGACCTGGTCGGGGTGGATGGTGCGGCCGTCGGGCAGATCGACGCTTTGGCCTCGCTGCAGGCGGCCAAACAAGGGTCCAACGGGCACGCCCAACTCGATGGCCTTGGGGCGGTCGAAGCGCCCGGGGCGATCGTGCTCCTGGAGCACATAGGCAACGTTGTCGATGGAGTGGTCCGTTTCGTGCACCTCGACCTGGTAGCCGTCGAATTGGATGGTGTCGCCGGGGGCCACTTCCTGGACTCCAATGGGGTAGTCCCTGGTCCAGCCACCCATTTTGCGAAACGCGTCCACCATGCGAATCAGGCCGCGGGGGCCGTACAGCATGAGGGGGCGGTCGCGTTCGTTGAGGGCCATGGTCTTGATGAGTCCCGGCACACCGAAGCAGTGGTCGCCGTGGTAGTGGGTGAGGAAGATGTGGCTGATCTGTTGGTAGCTGAGTTCGCTTTTCTGCAGTTGCCGCTGGGTGCCTTCTCCACAGTCGAAGAGCAGGATTTCACCACCGCGCTTGAGGGCAATGGCGGAAAGCCCCCGCTCGGCGGTGGGCCAACTGGCCCCGGTTCCCAGGAAGGTCAGGCTCAACTGCGCCATCAGGGGCCCGTCGAGCCGGGGTGTGCTTTTAACGGCGGCGAAGGACCAGGTAGTGGCGTGTGAGGCTGCGGTGGACGAATTCCTGGTGGTGCTCGACGACGCTCAGGTCGGCGGCGTGTGCTGCAGCTTGCAGGATTTCTGGCTCAGCGCACCCCAGCACAGCGCGGCCACCAGGGGGTAGCAACTGGGCGAAGGCGGCGCATGCGCGGTGGTAGAGTGCGCCCAGATCCTCGTGGTTGGTGGTGCTTGCCCGTCCGTACGGGAGGTCGCTGACGATGCCGGCGACCTGTTCGACCATCTGGGGGGTGGCCCCGACATCTGCCACGAAGGCGGTGGCTTCCAGTGGCTCAGGCCCGGCGTCGGCCAGCGCTCCCAGGGTGCCCTGGACCATGAAGGAGTCGAGGTCGCTGCCCCAGGCGTCGTAGCCGTCCAAACTGGCCTCGAGTACGAAGGAGCCGGTGCCGCAGCACGGGTCGTAGACTCGACTTCCGGGCGGTGCACGGGTCAGGTGAAGGAGGCTGGCGGCGCGGCGCGGGTGGAGGGAAACGGGGCTGAAGTGGGCGCGCTTTTCGGCCACGCGCCGCTCGTACTGGCTGCGATCAACCATGGCTTTCTGGAGCCCCGCGAACAAGCGCCCGCCGGAAGCCCAGCAGAACACCCACTGGTCCGGCGTGCGCAAATCGATGGTGTGGCCCGCCGCCACCAGGGCGGCACCCAGCTCCCGGCGAATGGCAGTGACAGAGCCGGCGTGTCGGCCCCCCACGCGCTGGACGTCGGCCACCGCCACGGAACCCCGGCCATCAGTGGCCCGTTGGACTATTTCAGCCAAGTCGGCGACGCCGTCCTGCGTTTCGGGGACTTCGCCCCACAGTTCACCCCATGCATGGGCCAGTGCCATGCGTGCCAGGGCCGCAGCGCCCCTGCCTGAATCCACTAGCGCTACCTGGGGTTGCGGAAAGCTGACGCTCGCATCCGGGTCGTGCACGGACAACAGAGCCCGGAGCTCCGCTGCCGGAAGCGTCGGATGTTCGCCGGAGAGGAGCACTGCCAGGGGCGTCGCCACGCGGCGGCCAGCGCAGGTCGGCCTAGAAGGCCTCGGTCGCACCTTCGTGTCGCCAGTCCCGCAGGCTGGGGCTGCCGCGTGGCGGCAGGTGCGCAGCCGCCTGCCTGCCTAAGCCACATCGGGGAGGAAAGTGCCTTTTATTCAACGAAGAAGCTGGCCCGGTTCATGGTCAATCGGCTCCCATTCGTTGCAGCCTCGCTTCTCTTTCTCCTCGCGCCCTTGCCCACGGCCGCCCAGGATGAATGCGAAGCCGTCGACGTTCAAACGGAAGGCGACGCTTGTGCGCAGTTGCTGGCCGTGTCTGCCATGGGCAATGCCCAAGGGCACGACTGCGGCGGTGAACTCTCGTGCATCTCCGTGTCCGGCACAGGCAATGCAAGCAACCAGGCGTCTGAGTGTGGCGCGTCCGGCGTGGGATGCGTTGCCGCATCCGGGGCCGGTGACGCCGCAAACCAAGCCGATCAGTGCGGCGACACCGGGGCCGGATGCGTGGCCGTGAGTGGCACTGGCAACGCGACCAACTCCGCAGCCTCCTGTGCCGACCTGGGCGCCGCCTGCGTCGCCGTATCCGGCGACGGCGATGCGCGAAACGATGCCGTGTGGTGTAGTCGAGGCGCCCGGGTGATCATCTACGCCATCCCGCTCTGGCCGTCTGCGGATGTGCCTGCCATCGGCTGTGTGGCGGCGAGCGGAACCGGCGATGCAACCAACGACATCGGGCCCGACGCCCCCGCAAACGTCCAGGCCACATGTGGCACCGCAGGCTGCCTGGCCATCAGTGGCACGGGGGACGCCACCAACCGAGTCCACGGCGGCAGCAACTGGGATGGCAGCGGGGCGCTTTGCTGGCCATTGGCCTGCAATGCCGTAAGTGGTACGGGAGACGCGAGCAACAGCGTCGAAGCGGATGAGTTTGGCCGTGGCTCGTGCTGGGGCTGCGCTGCTGTCAGTGGGACGGGGAACGCCAGCAACACCGTCGAGGCCGATCGCGTGGCCAGCGGCGGGTGCAGGGGTTGCACCGCACTGAGCGCGGCGGGCCATGCCAGCAACGCCGCTCAGGGTTGCACCGACGCATGCATGTCCGTCGGCGGCTCCGGCGGCCACAACGATGGGCAGCTCTGCACCGGTACCGCAGCATGCATCGCCGTCGGGGGCCTTGGAGGCGCAAGTAACGGCGGCGAGACGACGTGCGACGAAGCCATGGCAGGCTGCATGTCGCTCAGCGTCCTGGGCGACGCCTCCAATGAACATGCAACGTGCCAGGACACCGGCTTGGGCTGCATCTCCGTGAGCGGCTTGGGAGACGCCAACAGTGCTGGCGACTGCGAAGGGGGATACCCGATCCGGCGCTACACGCAGGAAACCACGTACCAAGTGGGTTGCCTGGTCATCAGTGGCGCAGGCGATGCGAGCCATGAAGGCACGCAACCATGCACCGTGCGTGAAGAGGGCCGGCCCGACGGGTCGGAAGTCGCCGAGAATATCCGAATCAACATCGGCTGCGCAGCCCTCAGTGGCGCGGGCGACGCGAGCACCAACGGCGCGTGTGAAGGCGCCTCTCGCGGGTACTTCGTGGTCATCATTGGGTGCATGGCGGTTGGCGGCGGCAGCGGCACGGTTGCGGGCGACAACGGCTGCGGTGACAACACGTCCGGTGGCAACGGCGCGGTCATCGTCATCGGATGTTCCTCCGCTGCGGGAGGGGATGCTACTGTGGCTGGCCCCTGCAACCAGGACGATCGGTTTGGTGCTGCCAGTCTCTCCGTCGGCCTCGGCTGTGTAGCCATCGGCGGCCAAACGGCCGACGTGGGCCCCGGTTGCAACGCCGGTGTCTCGCGCAGTGGCGACCATTTCCAGGTTAGTGCCTTCTGCGTCGAGGCTGATGCGCAAGGCGTTCGCGGCCCCTAGTCGGGGCCCATGGAGTCAGGCGCCCGGTAACGCCCCGCGCCGAGGATGCGCTCGTTGAGCTAATTGGCGTCCAGGATGTCGCGCGCCGTACCCGTGGCGGGCACGTCCCGGGCGGCCCCGCCGGTTCCAAGTGCGTAATCCAGCAGGGGCAGGCTGACGCCGAACCAGTGGCGCTCGCTGCGGTGGTGATGCAGCATGTGGCGAGCCCGCAGCCAGCGCATCCAGGGGGTGTGCAGCGTGGCGTGGACCCGATGAGCGGTGAAGTGCACGTATTC
>JBFJVP010000237.1:0-4989 GCA_041624075.1 Thermoplasmatota archaeon
GTCCAGGCGACGGCCCCTGCATTGACGTGGGCGGCCTCGGTACCATCGCCACTGACTTGCGACGAGCCCTCGACGCCCTCCAGGGTGCCAGCAGACGTGCGCAGATTGAATCCGGCGCGGTTGCCTGCCTCAGGCGCGTTCAGCTCGTTGAGCGTGATGGTGATCGTGTACGTGGCATCGTGGTCGTAGGGGCCGCTCAAGGCATTGCCTTCGGCGTCGGCAATGGCCACGGTGATCAGGCCGCGGGGGTCAGCGGCGCCGTAACCGTGGTCGCCATGGCAGGCTGTGCAGCCCTCCTCGGCAAACGCACCGGCGTCAGGTGCCGTGTCCTTGGTGATTCCGCCAGAGAAACCAACGCCAAGCGGCGTCAGGGCCAGAGCGACAGTCAGGGCAACAAGAGCCACCGGGAACCAGCTGGCAAGCCGGCTTCGCTGGGTGGGAGTGGGACTCACGGTGGCGGCCAAGATGGGACCTCATAAAAGCGCAACGTTGGGGCGGCGGACTCGCCCACCTACATCAGGAGGGATTCGGGCTTGTGCGCATGCTCACGGCACAGCACTGGCGGCCGACCGGCATTGGACAGTTGTTAAAAAGAACCTGTCAGTGGCGCGGCCGACATGGCCGAGAGCAAGCGGGAGAGCCTCCCCTCTCACAAGACGCAGGCAGAACTCGATGAAGAGGCCCAGAAGCGCCGCGACATGATTACGATCATCATGTTCGTGGTGGGCGCCATCGTGATCATTGCTGGCATGTTCCTGCTCAGCAAGTTCCTGTCGGGCCAGTAGGCCCCAGGATCGGGCGCCAGGCGCCTGGATTGCTTCGCTGCGGGTTAGCGACGCTTTCACCCATGCCATGATTGGAGGCGCACCCACGCCTCGCCGCCCACGCTGGCGACCGCTTGCATGCGTTCACTGGAGCGGCGCGTTCGTCCGAAGGCCCATTGAAGCCTAGCCGTCAGCCGGCGCAAAAACAGGGGAAGAAAGGGAAAGAGTGGCGAGGCGGCTAGTGGCCGCCGAAGGCTACACGAGTTGTGTGACCCAGCTCCTTGAAGCCGGCGCCGTCGCCCCAGAACTCGAAGCCGCTGTCGCCGCCAAAGAAGCCGCCGATGATGAACACGGCCATGATCAGCGCGGGCGTCACCGTCCGCATCATCCAGACGGCCAAGTAGCCCACCCGACTCTTGAGGCCACGATCCAGCTCCTTGCCGACGCCCTTAACGTACCAGCCGGCGAAGAACGTCGTGATGGCCACACCGATCACGATGAACAGGTTGACTGCGATCTCGTCGTAGAGCAGCAGGGCGTGGCTGTTGAGGCTGGCCCAGACGCCGAACGTGTAGGTGGTCATACCGACCAGTAGTGCAGCCTTCGGCCTGGCCAGCCCGAGGTTGTCAATGAGCACACTGACGGGAACCTCGATGAGGCTGATGGCGCTGCTGAGAGCCGCAAAGAACAATCCAAGGAAGAACAGGCCGCCCAGGATGCGCCCAGTGACTTCGCCCATCTGGAGGAACGCCTGCGGCAGGGCAATGAAGGCCGTGCCAAAGGAACTCGCATCGGGCCCAGTAACCTGCGGCGCATGCAGCAAGCCGGCGAATGCCAGGACCGGGAACACCATCATGCCTGCCAACACGGCAACGCCCGTGTCAGCCAATGCAATCGTGGTGCCATCCTTGGTCACACTCTGCTTCTTGTCCATGTAAGAGGCGTACGTGAGCATCGCACCCTGACCCAAGCTGAGGCTGAAGAACACCTGTCCCACTGCTTGGCTGATCTTGGCGGCATTGAGCTCACTGAAGTCCGGCTCGAAGATGGCGCGGTAGCCGGCACCAGCGCCAGGCTGGAAGGCCGTGAAGATCACGATGATCGCGATGATGGCAAAGAGCGCCGGCATCATGATGACGCTCACCTTCTCGATGCCACCACTGACACCGCGGGCCACGACGAAGACTGTCGCGGCGGTCACGACGCCGTGCCACAAGACGGTCCAGGGACCAACTTCGACGATGTGGAACAAGCCCTCGGGGTTGCTCCACCAGCCGTCGCGGAACGTCTCGAAGAAGAACCGCAGCGCCCAGCCGGCAAGGACCGTGTAGAAGAACATGACGAACACAGCCGCCATCATGCCAAAGACACCGACGACGGCCCACTTGTTGCCACTCTTGCCACCGAGTTGCCGGAAGGCATTGACTGGGGAACTGTTGGCCAGCTTGCCCAGAGTCAACTCGCCGAGAATGGCGGGCAGACCGACCAACAATAGCAAACCGAGGTAAACGAACAGGAAAGCAGCGCCACCGTTGGCGTTGAGTTCACCCGGGAACCGAACGAGGTTGCCTAGACCGACCGCCGAACCAACGGCGGCCATGATGAATCCGAAGCGGGAATTCCATTGCCCGCGAGCACCAGCCATCTTAGCACCTCACTGGGCCGCCTGCGGGTCGGGCAGAGCTTCGACGACATGGTATGTCGTAACAGACGCGGACGCAGACGCCGAGAAGGTGATGTCACCCACAAGCGGACCCGCGTCGCCCTCGATGCCCACCGAAATCGTCAGCGGCTTGAGGATCTCCATGGCGTAGCCGTCTGCTTCGTCATGGGTACCACGGAAGCTCTCAGGCACCTCGGCCCACGCGAGACTTACCGGGATGTCCCGAGATCCATCGGCGGGACCAGGAGAGATCGTGACGGTGACGGGTTCGGTGGTGAAGGTACTGTTGTTGGGCCCCGTGAGGGTCACGGCCACCTTGAATTCGCCGCCCACCAGCGCCGTTCCACTGTAGGCAATGGTGACGGTGCCATTTGCAGCGGTGGAGTTGTCGGGCAGACCGGTCCACTCGAAGACCACGGGTTCTCCGTTGGCCACCACGTTGCGGGCATCCATCGCGGACAACTCCGTCGTCGACGTGTTGAAACTGAAGTCGTGTTGCCCGTCGTCATAAGTCAGTACGCCTAGTAGGGTCGCCACGAGTGCGGCGGCGCCTACTAGGACGATGGCTACGTCCACCTTTTGCATATGCAACCTCAGCCGGGCACTTGGCCCGGTTCAAAAGAGGTTTGGCGTCATCGGTCGGGGCCGGGCGGCCGCCGCTACGTTGATGAAGCACAGGCTCGTCAGCGGCCCCGATGGCCAAGGAGATTCCCGTCGAGGAGCACCTGGAAAAGCAGTTGGCGGCGGGCCGGAAGGTCATCGCGACGGATGCACAGAGCCGTGCGTTGTTCGCTCAACTGAAGTCGGAGTGCCCAGACGTGGACGAGGACGATTTGGTGCGCGCTTTTGCGACGCCCGGCTTCGGCACCAAGAACGTGGAGGCCGCCGTGGTGGCCACCGTCCATCAGAAGCAGTTCAACGCCCAGAACCCAAGGCCCCCATTCAAGGACATCTTCGCGCACCTGTTGCCCGATGAATTGGCCGCCGAGGTCCGCGAGGACCCGGAGTACCGGGCCCAGTTCGCCGACTTGTTGTCCGAGATCGAGGAGGAGTTCGACGAGGACGGCGGCATCAGTGACGTGGACATGCGTCGCGAAATCAAGGACGCGCTGGCCTGAGGCGACCGTGCACGTTGTGCGGGACCCGGAACCCGAGGTTGCGCGGGAGTTCCTCGCCCAGGAGTTGGCGCGCTTGGCCGAACGCCGTGGCCACTTGGTGCAGGTCGTGGCGGACTGCCAGATCGAATACCAGGGCCGCGCCCGCTCGATGCTCCACAGGGGCGAGCGGTTGCTGATGCTCAAGCCCGACGGCACGTTCCTGGTCCACACCGCCCAGAAGGCCAAGCCAGTCAACTGGCAGCCCCCGGGCGCCGACTTTCACGTGGCCTTCGACGAAGACCAACTGGTGCTCACCGCGTACCGGCGCAAGCCCGAGGAACTCGTGCGCGTCACGTTTCACGAGATTACGCTGCTGCAATCCATTCCCCTCCGGGACGGCGCAGAGCTAGCCCTGGTCGGCTCGGAGGATGACCTGCAGCAACTGCTGTTCGAACACCCCAGCCTCGTCGAGGAGGGCTTCGTACCCCGGCGGCGCGAGCGAGACTCCAGGCGCGGCTTCTACGACTTGGACGGCGACGATTCCGCTGGCCGGCGCGTGGTGGTGGAAGTGAAGCGTTCAACTGCGGGCGTCAAGGAGGCGCAGCAACTGTGGCGCTACGTCGAGCCGGTGCGCGCCGGCGCAGCATCGCCCGACCGGGTGCGGGGCATCCTCGTGGCACCCCGCGTGGCCGACAAGGCCCGTTCATTGTTGGGCGATCACGGTTTGGAGTGGAAGGAACTGGACTGGAACGAAGTTCTGCCCAAAGTGGAGGCCATGCGCCGCAGTGGCCAAGTGAGTCTGGGCCGGTTTGGCTAGGCGCGCCCTCGGGGATCGGGCTAGCTTGGCACGGGCGCGGGCCCGTCCCGGTGATACATCCACCCCTCTGCGGGCTGGAACTGGTACGTGGTGGTCGTGAAGATCTGGAACTCCTGGTTGACCGTCACCTCGAATTGGCCCTGGGTGACAAAGCCAGCGCTGAACACCTGTGCCATGATGTCGTTGGTCACGCCAAAATCGTGGGGCGTCAGTTCCTCGCCGGCGAACGTAAGCACCTGCGGGGACTCGCCTTCGGTCCAGTCCAGTTGATCGCCCCGGCCCCCGTCCTGGGATGCGTGAACGGCAATGTACAGGTTTGGGAACAAGCTCTGCGTGGATTTCCAAACCAGTTCGCTTTGTAGGAAGCTCGGGTTGGGATCGGACTCGACGATCGTGGTGAACCTGTCTTGGGTCAGGTTGTCTGCCACGATGGAGGGAACCGAGCACACCGCCAATGCACTGGTCGAGCATTCGATGAAGCCAGTAAACGCAACCGTCTGTGCGTAGGGCACCGCTTCGGGATTGGCGAGCAGCAATACCTTGACGACGGGGGGCCGATCGACGCCCGCCACAACTTCGGTGCTCTGCTGGGCCTGAAAGTACCCAATCTTGTTCACTTGTAGAAAGTATGTTCCGGGTTCCAGGCCA
>JBFJVP010000238.1:0-4986 GCA_041624075.1 Thermoplasmatota archaeon
CCGGAGTCACTGCTGACGTTCCGGTGCAGGCTCCGGGCGCAGGCGGGGCGCCACCAACGCAAGGGCCGCCGCCGACCCCGCCACACACAAGCCCGCAGCAACCAGCATCACCCACCGGTACCCCACCAGGAATGCCTCGTGAATGGCCGCTTGGACCGCGTCGGCTTGTTGATCCGTCATGCCTTCAGGAACGGGCGTGCCCGCCAGTCGATCCCTGTTGGCGTCCAATTCGGCACGCGCCGATTCATCCAAATCAAGCGCATCGAGCTGATCATCCAACGCCCCGTTGAAGGCGCCTACCATGAGGATGCCCAGGGCCGCCAATGCGACCAGTCCGCCCGTGCGCGAAACCGCGTTGTTCACGCCGGAGGCAACACCGGACTTGTGCTGGGGAGCAGACGCCATGACCGCCGTGGTCAGAGGTGCAACGGTGATCGCCATGCCGGCCCCAAGCAGGAAAATTCCCGGCAGGAAGTGCAAGAAATAATTCGGCTGGGTGCCAAGCAACGCCAGCAACACGTACCCCAGCGCGGTCACCAGCGGGCCCGCCACCAGCAGCGGCCGGGCGCCCAGTCGCGCAGATAACCCTCCCATCCAGCGTGACAGCGTCGACAGGAGTACGATGAACGGCAAGAACGCGGCCCCGGCAGCGGTCGCCGTGTAGCCCTGAACTTGAACCAAGTTCAGTGGCAAGAAGAAGAGGCCCCCGCCCAGGGCACCATAGACCAGTAGCGTCAACAGGTTCGTGCCGGCAAACGTGCGGTCCCGAAACAAGTTCAAGGGCACCATGGCGAAATCCCGCCTCGCCTCCAGGAACACGAATCCGGCCAAGGCGACGGGTCCGCCGATGAGGCCCGCTCGAACCAAGGAGTCTGACCAGCCCCGGGAGCTTGCTTCCAAGAGAGCAAACACCAAGCCTCCAAGGCCCAGGGTTGCCAACCCGGCCCCCGCAACGTCCAACCGGGGCGGCGCCTGCTCGTCGCGGCTCTCGGGCACCCGCGCCAATGCGACAAAGACCACTGCGGCCACGGGCAGGTTGATGAAGAAAGCCCAACGCCAGGACAGGTTCTCCACCAGCCACCCTCCGAGAACGGGGCCCACGGCGGCAGCCATGGCAGAAGCGGCACTCCAGGTCCCGATCGCCTTGCCCCGCGCCTCTCCCTCGAAAACCGAGGACAGGATCGCCAAGCTGCCTGGCACCAGCAGGGCCCCGCCTACGCCTTGCACCGCCCGCGCCCAGATCAACTCCGTTGGATCGCGGGCCAAACCGCAAGCACCCGAAGCAAGCGCGAACAAGCCCACGCCCAAGCTAAACACCCGGCGTCGCCCAAACCGGTCCCCAAGGGCACCTCCCACCAGCAGCAGCGACGCCAGCAGCAACGCATACGCCTCAACGACCCACTGCAACTCCACGACCGTCGCCCCCAGGCTCGCCTGGATGGCCGGCAAGGCCACGTTGACCACGGTGCCGTCGATGAAGGCCATCGCTGAGCCAAGAATCGTAGCCGTGAGGACCCATGCCGGGCGAACGGTTGCGCACACGCTGACTGTCCACCACCCGGTCGCCGGTCAAAAGCGCGCCCAACACGGCTCCATTCGCAAAAACGGAACCAGTTCCACCAACCCGTGGTAGGTGCAGCGTCACCGCCAAGAAGTGGCGCCCAGATCACCACCCATGCGCCCCTCCACCTTCCGCAGGCTCCTCAACGCTTGGCCCCTGTACGCATTCATGGGCGTCCGCATCGACTCCATCAGTGACGACTGGCACACATGGGAAATCCGGTTGAAGTCTCGGCTGCGCAACCGCAACTACGTCGGCACCCACTTCGGTGGAACCCTGTACGCAGGCCTCGACCCCCAATTCATGCTGGCTTTTCTTCACATTTTCAAGAAGGAACTGATCGTTTGGGACAAGGCCGCATCGATTCGCTTCCGGCGCCCCGGAAAAGGAACCCTCCGCGCACGCATGGAGATTCCGCCGGGAGAAGTTGACGAGATTCGCCGGCTCTGCGAGCGCGACGGGCGCGTCGATCGAACTTATCAGATTGCATGGCAAAACGCAGCGGGCGAAACCGTTTGCGAAATTGAAAAGGTACTACACTTCCGCAGCAAGACATCGCACCAGCGACGTGACGGGGCTGTGGCGGAAGCCCAATCATGAATTGAAAGCCGTGCCCGATCGCATCAATGGATGAATCGGGGCCCATCCGGGTAACCGTTAAGGCCCGCACAAGGGCGTTGCTGCCACTGACACGGCAGGGCCGGGTGGTTGCACAAACGTCGTTTTGCATGGTTTTTCAAATTAGGTGGCCACCGGCTGGGCCGACGCCTGGCCGGCCGCTCCTTGATTTGCCCTCCGAGGCCAATCGGCCCCGGGTGCAGGAGGGCGACTTGTCGGGCGATTGTCTGGGCTCGCCGTGTCTGAATGATGCTCTGACAACCAGAATCCAGGGATGGAGTGAAAATGAAAACAATTCTAATTCTGTTGACTGGCCTGTTCTTGTTGGCCCCTGCGCCCGCCGCCGCCGACCATATCTGCCAGTACTACGTCGCCGATGAACTGGACGGTGAAATTGACCCGTGGTGCACCTTCCACGAGTACGATCCAATTTACCAACTCAAGCCTGATGTGCGGGCTTCGTGTGACCCCATCAAGGATTTTGACCGTTGCTTTTTGTGCCCCTTCCTCGTGGAGCAATTCCACTTGGAAAGTGTCTGCGACGAGTGAGGAAGAACATGAACCCGAATCACAAAACCCGGCGGCTCCTGCCGGCCTTGATTTTGTTGTTTGCCACCCTCGCCAGCGTGCCGGCCGTGTCAGCGGACCACACGTGCCACAACGATCCAGAACTCCTGCGCGAGTGGTGCGAATCCCACGAAGGCCCCCTTGGGCTAGGCTACTTGTTGGATGCTGACGTGCAATTCAACCCGCGCTGTGACTGGGGCGATTGGGATTGCTGGAACTGCCAGATCCAAGTTCTTCTTGGCGCCTGGCGTGTCTGCGATTAGGAACCAAGCCTCCCTTCCGCTCTATCCCGTTCTTCCCGCACCGCATCGTTCCCGCTGACAGGAGGATTCCTGGCGGTCTTTTTTGGGCCTGATTTGGCGATTTGCGTACGCAGTCTTCCAAATTCCCAGTGCCTGGTTCGTAGGTGGCTGGCCTTGAGAATAACTGTGCGCCAAATTCGATGGACGTCGTCCATTGCTGCAACTGCCTGAGCCCCCGACGAGCTTGTTGGGTCTACCCAAAGGATGGGATTCCCATGAAGTTTGAAACAATTATTCTTGCAATGGTGATGCTGACTACGGCTGTCGCCACGCCCGCTGCGGCAGGCCACTCATGCGGCCAATGGCTGGGGCCACGTGTCGCAGAATTCTGCGAACGGTACACCGATCACGGCGACGCAGACTACGAAGGCGCACGTGTTGGCGACTGCACCGACATCGATCTGTGGTGCCTGACCTGCCCCTTCCTGCCGCCCGCCCTGCACATTGAGCGGGTTTGCGAGGCCTAAGCCGGCGCCCTGGCCCCAAGCCCACGGCCAGCGGGCGTTCGATTCCACGCGACTACCCATGGCCTTCAAACGAGAGGGCGGCGTGGGCCGCTTCGTGGCCCTCGTGGACTTGGGCATCGATCGGCGTGTCGCCGAGCACTTGGCAGCCCAAGGTATCGAGAGCCTGTACCCTCCCCAGGAGGAGGCTTGGCAGGCTGTGCGGGGCGGTGGGAACGTCTTGGTGGCGATTCCGACGGCCAGCGGCAAGAGTCTGATTGCGTACCTGGCGATTTTGCACCGGTACCTGGCGACGGGCAAGAAGTCGCTCTACATCGTTCCGCTACGGGCCCTTGCATCGGAGAAGTATGACGAGTTGAAGGCGTTCGCGAGCTTGGGCATCAAGGTCGGCATTGCTACCGGGGATCTGGACGAGCGGGACCCGAAGCTCGGCAAGTTTGATGTCATCGTGTGCACCAGCGAGAAGGCGGATGCGTTGCTGCGCCACCGCACGCCGTGGGTCCAGGATATTGGCTGCGTGGTTTCCGACGAACTGCACTTGATCCATGACGCTGGGCGTGGCCCGACCTTGGAGGTGCTGCTGACCCGGTTCCGGGCGGTGATTCCGGATGCCCAGATCGTGGGGTTGTCGGCGACGATTGCCAATGCCCGCGCCGTGGCACAGTGGTTGGGGGCCCAGTTGGTGACTAGTACATGGCGGCCGGTGGACCTGAAGCTGGGCACGTACCTGGGAAATGCGTTGGAGTTCCAGCCGCCGGCGGCGGAGAAGCGGTTCCTGGAGGCGGGTGGCGATCCCGTGGCGAGCCTGGTGGAGGATGCCATTGCCCAGGGTGGTCAGTGCCTGGTGTTTGTGTCCACGCGCAAGTCGGCTGAGGCGCAGGCGAAGCGATTGGCTGGCCCCGTTGGCGCGTTGCTGGATTCCGCCGCTTTGGCTGAGCTTGAGGACGCTGTCAAGGCATTGGATGATGGCGGGGAGGGCAGCCCCACCACCAAGCGTTTGCAATTGTTGTGCAAGAAGGGCGTGTGCTACCACACGGCGGGTTTGGATGCCAAGCAGCGCCGCTTCGTGGAGGCGGCGTTTCGCCAGGGTAAACTGAAGGTCCTCTGCGCGACACCTACGCTCGCGGCCGGTGTCAACACGCCTGCGCGTCGCGTCATCATTCGGGACCTGCGGCGGTTCCAGATGGGCGTTGGCAGTGTCCCCCTGCCCGTCATGGAGGTGCAGCAGATGATGGGTCGCGCCGGACGACCCCGCTACGATCCCTACGGTGAGGCAGTTCTGCTGGCCAAGTCGGACGAGGAGCGGGAGGCGGTCGTGGAGACGTACCTGCACGGCGAGTCAGAACCCATTACCAGCAAGTTGGCAGCCGAATCGGCGTTGCGCATCCACACGCTGGCCAGCGTTGCGGGTGGGTATTGCGACTCGTTTGATGGCCTGCGGGCGTTCATGGAGCACACGTTCTGGGCGCAGGAG
>JBFJVP010000239.1:0-4964 GCA_041624075.1 Thermoplasmatota archaeon
AGGGCCCTGCCACAAGTCTTGCCGCAGATCGACCCAAAGCCAGCCCAGGTAGGCGAGGCCCGCCAGGAACACCAGGTTACCCAAGACAAATAGCGGCACGGCCACCAAGTGAATCAACAGGTTGCGTCTGGAAGCATGGGCAAGGCGGTAATCCTCCCATTGCCAGCGCGCAAGCTCGGTCGGACCCATGCAAAACGATGAAGGCCTGGCTACTTCAACGTCGCCAAGAGCGTGTTGCGGGCCCGCGTGGGGCGACGGACCCTGCGGGCCGGCATTCCGGCAGTCCGTTCTCGCCACTGGTTCGGCGCCATTGCCTACGGGACCGATCGGTAACTCGCCATCTCGCACAGGACCCCCTGCACTGCCCTACCAGAACAAATAGGCGGCCCAGCCTTGTTGAGCGATGAAGCGACAAGCCATCGCATTGGCGACCCTGCTCGCCAGCATCGCC
Organism: Thermoplasmatota archaeon; assembly: GCA_041624075.1. Lineage (GTDB taxonomy): Archaea > Thermoplasmatota > E2 > JACPAO01 > JAHFTW01 > JBFJVP01. The sequence continues at coordinate 452 of JBFJVP010000239.1, forward strand.
TTGGCGGGATGCACGATGGCTGGCCCAGCCAACCCAGGAGGTCCCGAGTCGGCGGCATGCCACCACCCGTACCCGTGCACCCAAGCCTGGCCGGTAGGCCTTGAAGGCCCGTTCGACCTGCTTGAGCGCACGGAAGTGCTGATTCCAAGCCACGACGGCGTGATGCTGCACGCTTGGCTTTGGCGGCCATCCCTGCCGGACGGCGTGGGCGCTCCGACGATCCTCATGTCCACGCCCTACCTCGCCGCCGAGGATGGCCAGTCGCAGATGGAGCAACTGTACGAGCCGCCGATCTTGCGCCAGTACGTTCCAAACGGATTTGCGTACCTCGTCGCTGAGGTGCGTGGCACCGGCGCTTCCGGCGGATGCTTCGGGCACCACGATCTCGATGCCCAGAAGGACCCTGCAGCCCTGGTTGAGTGGGTCGCGCACCAGGCGTGGAGCAACGGCCGCGTCGGCATGGCCGGCATGTCCTACATGGGCGTGAGTGCTATTCACGGAGCCATCCACGCGGGGCCGGCACTCAAGGCGGTCGCGCCCGTGGCCGTTCCCCAGCAGTACCTCTACCACTTCACGCCCCAAGGCGCATTCAGTACAAGCGCCGCAGGTTACGAACTGACGCAGCACACCCTGGAGACCCCACCGCTGGCATTGGGCAACGGACCCGGCCCTGCGCTGTCGTCCGTCCTTGTGGTGCCTGAGCGTTGGTGCGATGAGTACGCCAGGAACATGCTCGTCGAGCCCAGCGCTTTGCTCTTGGACGACCGCGATGCGGACTTCTGGACGATCCGCGACTCCTTCGCCTCGTACCAGAACATCACCGCCGCCACGTTCCTGAGCGAGGGTTTCAACGACCCGTACATTCCATGGGGTCAGGACGTGGCGTGGGACCTGCTGACGGCCCCCAAGCGGATCCTGTTCGGTCAGTGGGGTCATGAGATGCCGCCCCTGGAAGACACGGGTCGACAACGCCTCGCCTGGTTCCAGTACTGGTTGCAGGGGCTAGGCGAAGCCCCCCGCATCGGAACCGTGGATTTCCAGGACGATGCCGGCGCCTGGCACAACAGCACGGCGTGGCCGCCCACGGCAGCCAAACTGGAAACCCTCTACCTAAGGCCCGGTCAGCTTGCTGTCAACCCGGACGAGGGCTCCGCGTCCTACCGGTCCGCTCCCATCTTCCCTGGTCGTTCCCTGAAGGAGCAACTGTGTGCGCCAACCGATGCCCTGCGGTTCGATGGGCCGACCCTGCAAACACCCGCTACGCTTGCGGGAAACCCCCATGCGTGGATTACCGTCGAGTCCAGCAACCCCATGGGGCTCATCGGTGCCTACCTCTACCGAGCTCCTGGGGGCGACTGTCAAGCCGCCACGTTGCTAACCAGTGGAGCAGTCGACCTACGATTCCACGCGGGCAACTTGGTTGCCGAGGACTTCCCGGTCGACACTCCCACCCAGGTCCGCATCGACTTCGAGATGATCGCGGCCACGTTGGCACCGGGTGACCAGATGCTCCTCCTCGTGACCTATCCTGGTCCTTACGACGATCGCGACTTGGACGATCCGGAGCGGGTCCAGCCCCACGGCCCCGGAAGCGCCGGCCGCACGGGCCAAACCGCTCTTGGGCAGATCACCATCAAGGCGAGTGACAACGTGCAGAGCAGCCACCTCCGGATTCCGATGCTCGCTGGCACGCTGGGCGGGCAGGTCATCGATGTGGCCTACCCCCCGCGCCCCTTCGCGGGTCAGGGATGAACCAGTGGCCACCCATAACCTGCGGGCGCCGGGCCGCCGATTTGTTCCGCCAGGCGCCGGGCAGCGCAGCTGGGTCGAGTGAGTCGGTCGCCGGTTGCCCCTTGGCTCAGCTTGACCGGTTGCGTCGGGCTGCCAACAGCAGTGCCAGACCGGCAAGCAGACCGACACCGGGGGCGTTCTTGGCTGCCGGGCCCGCCTCTTGAGCGAGCTGGGTCGGCGCGCAGGTCTCCCAGGTCTCCACGATTTGCTGGACATGGGTGTGCCACGGCCAGAAGATCGGATCTCGCAGGGTCAAACCCGCGTCGGCCATGTCGCCCCCGATGGCCAAGTGCACATCAGCATGGTACCAACTGCCTTCAATCGTCTTGCCCAGGCGGTTGAGATCAGGGATCTGGCACAATGCCGTGTAGCCCCAGAACGGCGACGTAGCGTCGCCGCCCGGGATGGTCAGGTAGCTGGGAACGGCGATCTGGGGGTCTTCGGACGTTCGGGCTTTGCACGGCAACTCCACGGGGTACGCATAGGCCGGTGGAATGGGGGCGATCGGGTCCCAGGCAACGAGTTCGGGGTAGCCGTGGAGCGCGCGCCAATCGGCGTACGTCCGGATCAGCTCGGCGTGGTACTCGATGAATTCAGTTCCGTATGGATCCGAGTCGGAGTACGTGAACACGGGTTCCAGGAAGAAGCCCCGGGTTCCGTGCCACTTCGCGTGTTGGAACATGAGGTCGTTGGTGGCGTCCAAGCTGGCCACGCCGGGCACTTTGGAGGTGTCCTCGCCGCCCCCGGTTCGAAGACAGCGATCATACACTGTCTTCACCCATACGGGACCGTGCCCACGATACGTGTCAAACTGCTCCAGGTACTGGTCAAGGATCTCCATCTCGGTCGGTGCCGCCTGGACGCTTGCCGGCGCTGCCAGCAGCACCAGTACGGCGAACCAAGCCGATGCGCCGCGCCGCTTGTAGCTCATGCAAAAGGCAAGGAAGCAACGCACTTCTAACTACCCGCAGCAACAGGGGCCCGTTGCAGGACGCCCCCAAACATGAAGGCAAGAGCCCGCGGCGGCGCAGATGGCCAACGGTCGAAGTCTACGGGAGCCAGCCGACGGCGGGGCAAGCATAGCGCGCCTGGCGCCGGACGTACTCGTCACGCGCGGCCCGTTTGGGCATCGGGTTGTTGTCTCACCGCTGCCACTGGGCCAAGGAATCGTCGATCCAGCCCCGGACGCGTGGGGTGGCGAAGATGAAGTCCCGGTTCAGCACCACGTCGGCGCGGGTGATGCCTTCGATGCGGCGCGCCGCCGCAAGGCGGGCAGCCTGCTGTTGAAGGCTGGGCGCACGGCAAAACAGGTACTCCCCGGTCCCGTAGGTGGCCACACTGATGACCTCATCCAGAACCTGGCGGGATTGCGCGAGGGCCACCGGACGGCCTTCCAGGTAGACGTGGAACGCGGTGGACCCTGAACGGCTTGGCCGCAGTAGCGGTTGGATGTCGACCGAGCCTTGCAGCAACTGCAATCGAACCCGGCCAGCCGTCTTGGAGCCCAGCCCCGCCCGGCGCCCAAGGGCGGCAGCGGAGGAAACCGGGTCCTCGAGCAACGCCCGCAACACTTTCCACTCAAGCGGGCCGGGTTGGGGGATGGGGCGAGCGGGAATGGGCGCGACGTGGGTGGCGCCCTGCCCGACATGGGATTCAACCATCCCTTGCCACTGGTCTGGGTTGCGCGTGTACGCTAAAATGCCGCAGAGGCCGTCAACGGAGTCCGCCGCGTAAACCACATCGGGCAGGCAAACCAGTTGGTTGAGGTCGAACGAGGCCTCAAACGCAAGGCCAATGCCTTGTCGGCCAAACAGATCCGCGCACGGGGTTGCCTGCCAGCCCTGGAGAACGCCGTCGGCTTCCAGGCGAGCCAGGCGCTTGCGGACGGCGCCACTGCTCAAGTGAACCTGCCGCGCGATGGACTCCTTGGAGCGCAGCGGCTCCCGGCTCAAGGCGCCGAGGATCTGGAAGTCGACCGAATCCACGCCCGCTCACCGCAGTATTTGAAGAAGACTCTTTCCGCACCCGGCGGCGCGCGCGGCTTATGCGGCAGCCGATGCAGTCGGGGACATGGCCATCATGCGCTTGCATCACGCCCAACACATTGCCGCGCCCCTCGACAAGGTGTGGAAACACGCCGCAGACTTTGGAAACGCCGCCGCCTGGACGACCGAGCTCAGATCTTCGCGCCTGCTGGGCGATGCAATCGCGCCTGGCGTGGAACGGCAATGCGAACTCGCCCGACCCCTGCTCGGCCACCAACACATCCACGAACGGCTCACGTTCATCGACAAACCCGTCATCCAGTACGAGGTGACCCGACCGTTCGCCATGATGGCACATGCCCAAAACACTTGGACGCTCACACCCGAGGGCGACGGCACGCTCGTCCAGATCAACGCCCGATTCCAGCTCCGGTGGGGCCCCATTGGAAGAGAACTGGCCTGGCTTGCCAAACCCGGCATCACGCGCAAGGTCCGCCACGCCCTGCGCGACTTCGCCCAATACGTGGAGGCCGCATGAGATTCACCGTCCGCAACAGCATCGACGCCCCCCGCGACCGCGTCTGGGCCGCGCTGGCAGACTTCGGAGAAATTGCAACATGGAACACCGGAATCGACGCCAGCCGAATCATCTCCGGCCCCGACACTGGCATGGGTGCCGAACGCCAATGCGACTTCGGCAACCGCTACCTGCGAGAAAAGATCCAGCAGTGGGAACC
>JBFJVP010000240.1:0-4925 GCA_041624075.1 Thermoplasmatota archaeon
CAAGATCCCGGCGGCGCTAGATCCACGAGGGCTTGCTCGCGGCGCGTGCGCACATGCATGAGGAGAAGACCTGCCGCGTGGAGCAACCAGACGGCGGCCAGGCTCGCCCAGAAGTACGGGCCCGTGGAGGGATCCTGCGCACCCTTGGCGGCCGCCGCCAGCAGGATCACGAGGACCGTCAAGCCGATGATGCGGCCCACCAGGCCCCGTCGGTTGGGCGCGATGTCGTGCCGCCGGACGCCCCATGCAAACACGGCAATGCCCACGATGTGGATGATGACCAGCACGGCCAAGTAGAGTTGCGCCGCCAATGCATTCTGCCAGAGCAGAATGGGCACCATGGCCAGCGTGATGACGGCCAAGAGCACCGACTTGCCTGCAAACCGCCGCATGCCATGGAATTCAAGGCCGCGACCAGCCGTGCCCATGGCCGTTGGCTGGTCGGGCGACCCGTGGTGGGTTTTTGCGGTGGGCTCGTGCGGGTGATCGGTGGACATGGCTACGCCGCGTCGCTGGCAGGCACGGCCTTGGCTTCGCCGTCTTCAAGGACGAGGCGTACGGTGCCCGCCGGGGGCGCCTGGTTTTGGGGCTTGCCGACGAGGTTGATGGGGTTGCCGTCCAGGTCGCCGTAGATGATGAAGTAGCCAACGTCGCTCTCGTGGGGGCGGCGAAGAACCTTCCACCCCGCAGCCTGCAGGTGGGCGTCCAAATCATCGACATTTCCGCTGATCGTGAAGCCGATGGCGGTGTCCAGCATCGTGGTGGGCCGCTCGTCCCAGCGGTGTAGCACCAGTTGCAGGCCGTCGTGGTGCTTCATGACAGTCATGTCGCCCGCCTCGCGGACCACCGAGAAGCCGAGAGCTTGGTAAAGTGGCACGTTGCCGTCCACGTCCTTGACGTAGCGGGCGATGTTGCGAAGCGAGAGTGTTAGGTCGGTCATACGTGTCCCACGGCAGCAGCCGACAAAGCCTTGCGGGTCCCCGTGCCCTTCGGGGTCGGGCCGCGCCCGGCAGGAGCGGCCCAAGCGACGCCAGGTATGGCTCCCCTGCAACAACCGTTATCCCGCCGCACCGTTGGAACCACTCGTGAGCGAAGCCATCGCTGCCGCCCGCGGTGTGCGCAAGGTGTACGAGTCTGGCCGCCTGCGCGTCGAGGCCCTGAAAGGGATTGATTTGGACGTCCGGCGCGGGGAGATGCTGGCCGTCGTCGGCCCCAGTGGCTGCGGCAAGACCACGCTCCTCAACTGTCTCAGCGGCCTGGATGACATTTCCGCCGGCAAGGTGCTGCTGGAAGGCAAGGACGTCAGCCGCATGACGGACAGCGAACGCACCCGCCTGCGCAGCCGCCGCATGGGCTTCATCTTCCAGTCCTTCAACCTCCTGCCCGTGCTCACAGCCTTGGAGAACGTCGAGTTGCCGCTGCTGGTTTCAGGCGTTGAAACGGCGGAGGCCGCCAAGCGGGCCAAGGTGGCCCTGGATCAAGTGGGCCTGGCCGAGTTCGTTGACCACAAGCCCAAGGAGCTCTCCGGCGGCCAACAGCAGCGGGTCACCATCGCCCGCAGCCTGGTCAACAATCCCGCCATCGTGTGGGCCGATGAACCCACTGGCAACTTGGACACGGAGCGCGGCCAGGAAGTGCTGGATCTCCTGCACCGACTCAACCGGGAACGGGGCCAGACCTACGTCATCGTCACCCATGACATGGCCATCGCCCAGAGTTGCCACCGCATCGTCCACATGGAGTCGGGCCGGATTCGGAACGTCGAACAGGGCGCCGGAAAGCCGCTCCACTTGGCCGCCGTGCGAAGGAGCTAGACGTGGCCCTGGGAATCGTCACCTGGGTGCTGCTGATCGTGGCAGTCGCATCCGCGCTCGGCGTGGCTATCCAGGCCATCCGCCGGCCCATCCTGTTTCGCATGGCGGCGCGCAACGCGGCCCGACGGCCACGCCAGACTGCCACCGTGATCGCGGGCCTGATGGTTGGAACGGCGATCATCAGCAGTGCGTTGGTTGCCGGTGATTCCGCCGGCTACGCCATCCAGGGAGCCGTCTATGATGCGCTGGGCCATGTGGATGAAACCATTCACCTGGAGGGCTACCCGTTTTTCCCCGAGGCGGTTCTGGACGAACTTCGGGGCGACCCCGACGTGGCCGCGCACTTTGACGGAATGGCTCCCAATGTCCTCTGGGAGCTTGCCGCCAGCAATCCGCGCACCGACCTCTTCGAGCCCCGCGTGGCGATGGTGGGATTTGACCCGGAACTGGATGCTGATTTTGGCGACTTCCACTTGAGTGCAGGTGCCATCGGCCGCGATCGTTCCACCAGCGATGCACGAGGACTGGGGCAGGGTCAGGCAATCGTCACGCAGCAATTGGCGGATCGCCTGGAGGTCGAGCCCGGCGACCGTATCGACGTGGCCTACACGCGCCCCATGGATCCCCTGCTGCCGGAGGTCAATGTCCTCAACGGCACACTGTTGGCTTCAGCCAACCCGACGGGCGGAATCCTAAATTTGCCCTTGGATGTTCCGGCGGTCGGCGCCTCCTCGGATGTGGTTGTCAATGAGGGGGCCACCCGCATCACGGTCGTGCTTGGCTGGAGCCCCGTGTTGGCACCCGGTGCTCCGCCCACGACGCAACTGCGCGCTACCTTGACGTCGCCGGACGGCAGCACGTACCAATCGGAGGTTCCGCCACTAGGACAACCCGTGATTCCCCTGTGGCTCAACGTCACGGCGCCGTCGGGCCAAAGCCTGGAGCCCGGCACCTGGCAGCTTACCATTTCCTCCGGCTGGGCCGTGGCCGCCAACGTCGAGTACCGGGGTGCCGCCGTGGTCCTCTACCCGGTCTACGATCTGCAACGCCTGGCTGAAAGGGCCCGCTCCCTGGAGCAGGAGTTCGGCGCCGACGTGGGAGACATCGCCGGCCGCTTCGGGGATCGCGAGGAGGCCAGCTTCGTGGTCGTAGCCGTCACAGACGGCGGACGCGGCAGCCAATTCGACCTGGGTGACGCGATGTTTGTGCGGCTGGATGAGACGCAGGAGCTGCTGGGCCGCGAGAACCAGGTGAACGTTCTCAAGTTCAGCAACCTTGGCGGCGTTGAGGCTGGTGTTGCAGGCACAGCCTCCGCCGTGGCGCTTCTTGAGGCGGCCTTGGCAGACTTGCCCGACCGCATCCCCTCGCCGGCCGTTTCCCATCTGCAAGTACAAGATGACAAGCGGCTGTTTCTGGACGTTGCCGAAAGTGCCGGTCAACTGTTGACCAGCCTGCTGCTGTTTGCCGGCAGCCTCAGCATCATCAGTGGACTGCTGCTGATCGTCAACATCTTCACGATGCTCGCCGAGGAGCGCCGCAGCGAATTGGGCATGGCCCGCGCCGTGGGGCTGACCCGGCGGGACCTGGTGCGCCTCTTCTTGTTCGAAGGCAGCCTGTACGCCGTGGCCGCAGCAGCCATCGGAGCCATCCTGGGCTTCGGGCTGGCTGCCGGCATGGTGGCGGGACTCAACTTCATCGTGCAAAGCGCTGCTACGGAGCAGTCGTTCCCTGCCATTCCCTTCCGCCCCAGCGTGGAAGCGTACCTGGCCGCGTTTGCGGGCGGCGCCGCGCTCACGTTTGCGACCATCTTCTTCGCCAGCCGCCGTCTGAGCCGCCTCAACATCGTGCGCGCCATTCGCCGCATCGAGGAGCCCGAACGCAGCGGCAGCCGGGCCGCCACCCTTGCCGGCATTCCCCTGGTCGCCTTGGGCCTGTTCGTCACTGTGTCGGGCTGGCTCATCGGCCAATTCAGTATGCAGGTCTTCGGTGGTGCCGCAACGGCTGCGGGCCTTGCCTTGGCCCTCCGACGCACGCTCCCGCGCCGACGACTCTACCCGCTCGTGGCTGGCCTGCTTGCACTGTACTATGCCGTGACCTACTTCACGATCACCGAGTACGACAACCCGTCGGAGACCAACATCGTGGGCCCGATTCGCGGCGTCATCCTGACGCTCTGTGTGGTCGTCCTCGTGGTCTACTTCGAGCGCGGCACCCGCCTCATGGGCCGCTTGCTGGCCAAGGTGCGCCGCCTGCGCGCCATCGCCCTTCCCGCCGTCGGTTACCCCCTCCACCGCAAGTTCCGCACCGGCATGACCCTGGCGATCTTCTCCATCGTCATCCTCGCCATCGGCTTCTTCAGCATCTTCGGGGCTCTGTTCGAAACCGACCCCGCCGTGCAAACCGGCGGCTTCGACGTGGAAGCGCGAACCACCCTCGACATCGAGGACCTCAGCAAGTTCGATCGGGGGCTCCTTCCCGCCGGGTATGTGCGTGCCGAACACCGACTCGTCGACTTCGAAACCTTCGACCCTGAATTCATCAGCGTTAACGGCGAACGAACCGGCCACTTTGGTCCCCCGATCCACCACGTCTACGGCTTCGAAGCCGGCTTCATCGAGGATCAGGAATTCCGCTTGCTCTGGCGAGTGCCCGAGTACGCCACGGATCAAGAGGCGTACGAGGCGCTGCTGACCCGCGACGACGCCGTCATCGTCAGCTACCAGTACAGCACCAACGAAAATAGCCAAGATCTCGCCCATGGGGTGGGCGAAACCTTGCGCCTTCACCTCGGCGACGAAGAACGCGAATTCACCATCATCGGCATCCAAGAACAGTACCACTTCCCAGGCATCTTCCTGCGAGCCCAACAAGTCGAGGACCTGTTCACCCAAACCCGCAACCTGTACCTCTTCAAGGTGGCCCCCGGCACCGACACCGTCGAAGCCGCCAAGCTCCTCGAACGCAACTACCGCGACGCCGGCCTTGACGCCAAGAGCAGCATCCAGGAGGTCGCCAACGAACAGGAAGCCTTCCGCCAAGTCATGGGCGCCATGAAGCTCTTCCTCGGACTCGGACTCATCATCGGTGTTCTCAGCCTCGGCATCGTCACCA
>JBFJVP010000241.1:0-4916 GCA_041624075.1 Thermoplasmatota archaeon
ACCATTGAGGCGGCCAGTCCGTGGGCCGACGAGTCGCTGGGCAGCATCGATGTTCGGGGAGCCACCGGCGCGCTGGTCGTGGGCGTGTGTCGCGCCGAGGCCCAGACGAGGCCGCGCCGCTACGATCCCAGCTTCATCCTGGCACCGGGAACCCGACTGATCCTGATGGGCACCGCCCTGCAAATGGAGCGGGCGCGCCAACTGGCTGCGGGCCCGGCGCCGGCGGATGAGACCGAAGCGGATTAGCACCGCGGGTTCATGGCCGGCCGATGGTCGAGGCAGTTCTGGTCAGCGTCGCCGTGGGCACGCTCGCCATTGCGTCGGCCGGATTGTTGGCCCACCGCCTCAGCCTGCCGCCCGTCGTGGGCTACTTGGCGGCGGGTCTCCTGCTGTCTGAAGCGGCCGTTGGCAACAACGTGCTCAATGCCTCGGCGCGTGCGGGCGTCAGCCAGGTGGCCATCCTCATCCTCCTGTTCTTCATCGGGTTGGAATTGGACCTGGCACGGCTGCGACGCGCCATCTCGGACACGTCGTGGGCCGTTCCGTTCCACACGCTGGTTCCCCTGGTAGCGGTTGCGTCGATTGGCATCTTGGCCGGCTGGTCGTACTCCGAGGCATTGCTGCTGGGTACGGCCATTGCGGTTTCCAGCACGCTGCTGGGTGAACGCTTGGGCCAGATGCCAGGGCTGGAGGCGGGAACGCGGCACAGAATCCTTGGCATGCTGGTCGTCGAAGACCTGTTGTCAGGCATCTTGCTGGCGCTGGTCCCGCTTCTGGCAACGGGCGCTGTCCTGGCCGGTTGGGGCCTCGCCTTTGACACGGGGGCCTTGCTGTTGGCCCTGATCGTGATGGCTGCTGCGGCCCTCCTTCTGGTTCCCCGCATGCTTGACTACGTGTCGCGCACCCACAGCCATGAATTGCTGGTCCTGTGGGGCCTTGCCACCGTGGTCTTGTTTGGCTACGTTGGCGCGATCTGGGCGACGCCCGAACTCGGCGCCTTCGTGGCCGGTGTCGCTGCCGCAGAGGCGGGCAGCCGCTTCGCCACGCGCCACGCATTGCAAGGCGTTCGTGACGCAGCCATTGCGGCGTTCTTCTTCCTTTCAGGCCTGGGCGTCGACCTGGGCCCAACTTTGCAGGCGCCCGTTCTGGTCTTGGCGGTCGCCGCGGCGTTTCTGCTGGCCAAGTACGTGGTCAACACCATTGCCGCCGTGGCCGCGGGGCTGAGTCTGGAACAGTCCCTGCGCTGCGCATTTGCCATGGGAACCGTGGGTGAATACGGCTTGATCGTGGCAGCCGTCGCGGACCGCAGCGGCTTGGCCCACCCACTGCTGTTGGGTACCGTCGTGGGCGCCATGGTCCTCACACTGCCCGCGTCGGCTGCCATGATGGCTGCTGCCCCAGCGGTGGAGCGCGCGTTCTGGCGATTGCCTCCAAGGCTCCGGCGTGGCCCCGCCCGGGTAGCCCTCTCCTTGCGCCGGTTGACGGCTGCGGCCCCCGAGGAACAAAGCGCGCGGCGGCAGGCGGGACGCAAACTGGCCGCCAACGGCGTCCTGCTGGTGGCACTGGTTGCACTGGTTCCATTGGTGGTTCGCTTGGCGACGCGGCTGCCGGTCAGCGACGCCGCCAGCCAAGTGATTGCTGCCGCGGCGGTCTTGGCCGTGGGGTTGCCCCTGGCCCTGGCGGCCTTTGGTGCCTACCATGAAATCGCGTGGTCGCTGGCCGGCGGACACCGAGGCGACCCATCTGCTGCCAAGGCGCGGGTGTGGCTGCTGGACGCCGTGGTGGCGGCCACGTTCGTGCTGGCACTGGTCCCAGTCATCTGGTTCCTGCCCTTCGCCTGGCCAATCCTGGTCGTGGCGGCCTTCGTCGCTGGCTTGATCGCCCTCGTGGCATGGCGCCGCCTGGCAACGTTCCACCACAGCTTGGAGGACGCAGTTGGGCGCATCCTGGGCGATCAGTCAGCCGCCGTTTCCGTGCTGGATCGGGCGCTCCAGGATCACCCGTGGGGCGTACGGTTTTCGGCCATCACGGTCCCGCCCAGGAGCCCCGTGGCCAACCAGACCCTGCAGGCCAGTCGGTTGGCGCCCCTGACGGGGGCAGCCGTGGCCGTCATCCAACGCGGCGGCGAGGAGATCGTCAACCCCGATGGCTCGACCATGATCGAACCCGGGGACACCCTCGTGATCTTTGGCGAGCCCGGCGAACTGGAGCGGGCGGAGGCGCTGCTCTTGAGCCACGGCAACGCCCTGCGGTTGACGGCACGAAGTCGCATGGCCCTCATCGAAACCATCACCGTCCAGCCGGGCAGCTCGTGGTGCGGCCGTGATTTGGCATCCATCAATGTTCGCGCCGAAACCGGCGCGCTGGTCGTGGCGGTTCAGGGGCCGGAGGCCGGAGCGCCCATGAAGGGCTACGAAGGCACGTTCATCCTGCAACCGGGCGCCCGCATGGTTCTCTTGGGGACCGAACTGCAAATGGGCCGTGCCCGGGCAGCCGCCGCCCCAGAGCCGTCGTGAAGGCGCAGCCTTCTTGCATGGTGTCCCGGTGCGCGCTCCGATGCGGTCCGTTTGGCCATTGTTCGTCGTTCTGCTGCTGCTTCCCCCCGTGGGAGCCCAAACATCGCTCAATGCATCCGACCCGGTGACCGTCACGGCGCTCGCTGTTGCCGAGACGTCCACGGGCTTGCGGGGCATCAGCGCGGGCGTTGAGGCCGTTGCGCTCGGGGGCGGATCGGGGCGCGTCTTTGTGGCCACCGAGCCGCTGGCACAGTTGGACATGCAGGGCTCAGCCCGTCTGGCAGCCCGGGTAGCCGCCAACACGTTGGGGCTCGATTGGCGCGACTACGACTACCTGATCACGTTTCGCAGCCCCAGCAGCGTCATCGGCGGCCCGTCAGCAGGCGCCGTGATGAGCCTGGCACTCACCACTGCCTTGCAGCACTTGAGCGACCCGGCCAACCCGTGGCAATTGGACTCCCGCGTGGCGGCCACGGGCACCATCAACCCGGACGGCACCATCGGGCCCGTCGGCGGCATCCCGGAGAAGGCCCAAGGCGCCAAGGACGCCGGCATCCGGCTGTTCCTGTACCCTGCGGGCATGGAGATCGCAACCATTCGGGACGGGTTCTCCGCCCGCCAGGTGAACATGACCGACCACTGCGAATCGATCGGCATCGAATGCCGCCCCGCCGCGTCACTTAGCCAAGTCATTGAGCTTGCGGCAGGCGTCAGGGTTGCCGGGGATGACGCGCCCGTTCCCGGCACCGTCGACTACGCGGATGTGTTGGCCCCGTCGGTGGAAGCCGGCGTGGAAGAACTGGAAGCAAGGCTGGAGGCGGCGCAAGCCGAATTGACTGCGGCAGGCCTGCGCTCCAGCGAACGATCCCGCGTCACGCAGAGCCTCGACCTCGTGGCCGAGCGGCTCGCGGACGCCCGCGCCGCGCTGGCAGCAGATCGCTACTACACGGCAGCCACGATGACGTTCCAGGGTTCTCTCTGGGCAGGCGAGGCCGAACTGCTCATCGCAGCCTTCCGCGGCGACGAGGACGTGATCGAGAACGCATTGGAAACCTGCAACCAAGCGGCGCAGCAGGCGCAGGACTACGCGTACGGGCTCGATGCGGACGACACGACCGGATTCTACGCCGTGGCCGCAGCACAGGTGCGCGCCTTCCACGCAGGACAACTCTACGACGAGGCCCTCAGCCGAGCCAGCGGATTTGGCTCATCCCAGATCCAGAGCCTGTTCTCCGCCAGCTTCTGCACCGAGCGCGCCAAGACCGTGACTTGGTGGGGTGGACTCGGAGACCTGTTTGGCCGCGGTCCCCGCCTCGACAATGTGGCAGACTTGGCCCAGGACGCCATTGCCCGTGCCGACGAGTTGGTGGGCTACGCGCAGGCTGTAACGGGCAGCCCCTTCGGTGTCGACGGAGCCACCTCCAAACTCGCCGAAGCCCACACCCACTTGGAGGCGGGTCGCTGGCCTGCTGCCGCAGTGGCCGCCGTGGAAGCCCAAGCCCAGGCCAGCCTGACGGTTCAAACCGCCTCGGGCGCCCAGCCATCCCAGGCAGTCATGGATGCAGCCCGCCAGAGTGCCGCACGCGCCATTCAGGAAGCGCGGGCCGCCGGCATCGAGCCAATTTCCAGCGTCGCCCTGGTGGAGTTGTCAGATGACGAGGAGGAAATCAACAACAGCCTGCTGGATCTGTGGATGGCTCGCAGCATGGCCCTCTTGACCGTGCAAGCCGGCCAGGATACACGCCGCTTCGAACCCACGGACAGGCCTGATCTGGGCGGCAGCTACGGTGAGTCAAGCCTGCGCGCCGCCATGGCCCTGGGGTTGATGGTAGGCGGCGGAGCGGTGGCCCTGATCGCGGCTGCGGTTACCATTAGCGGCAGCCGACGCCAATAGGCCGGGGTGCCGGGCCGCGAGTCATGGCCCGATCACCCCGCCCTGGCCTAGAAGCTTGCAACCAAGTCAACGGTGCCTGTTCCCAGGTAGGCGTCGGCCCGCAGGTACCACCAACCGGCGGCGGGGTTGTTGATGATGCAGGTCTCGTCGCTGTGGCCCAGGTAGGGGCGGCAGTTGTACGCTGAATCGGTCGCACGCGCTCCGAAGCGAACGTAGAGGTCGGCGTCGAAGGTGCAAACAGCAGCACAATCGGGGCCGTCCATGGCGACGGTCAACTGGGCCGTTCCTGGCGGCACGTAGATCTTGAAGTGGGCTTCGCTGTTGGGCGCCATGGACACCTGAGCGTGCTCCCCGTTCTCCAAAGTGGTCGTGGAGGGGTCAGGGTCTCCGACGCCGTCAACGGTTACCGATTGGCTGGAGCCATCGGTGGCACCGTTGCCGTCGTCCACCGTCAAGGTGACCGTGTAGGTGCCGGAGGCTGCGTAGTCGTGGCTGGGCGTGGCACC
>JBFJVP010000242.1:0-4911 GCA_041624075.1 Thermoplasmatota archaeon
CTCCCTCGCGCACGAATCACCCTGGAAACGCCGCCAGGCGTCGAAGCCTCGGGCGGCCAGCGGCTGGCTCTGCCCCAAGGGCAACCGGTCACCGTGGCCTTCCAGGTGACGGTCCACGAGCCGGGTCTTCACCCCATTAAGGCCAGCGTGGTGCAACAAGCGCGAGGGCCTCCCGCGTGGGGCGCGGATGTCGTTTACTTGCAATCCGGTGAGGGGCACGCCACGATCCACGCCGCTGCCCCTGTGCCGGCCATGCCGGCCGCCGCCCGGGCGGTGGCAGCAAGCAACGTCCGCACAGCCCCCACTGGGCCCGTTTCCGGCGCAAACCCGGAACCTTGGCTGTCCCGTGAAGCGCCGGCATCAGCGCGAGGCGTGGAGACGTTCACCGTCGCCGGATGCTGGACGTTCGTTGATCCCGATGGGCAAACCCTGTGGCCCCAGCGTTGGGCAACCGTTCGTGTCCTGGAGTTGGATGACGACGGCCCCGAGACCTTGGCAGTTGGCTTCACGGGCGAAGATGGTTGCATCACGAGCCCGCCCATTCCTGTGCTGGAGCCGGCGCACCAGGCTGAAGGAGGAACTCCCCAGGAACTGGTCTTCCAAGTCGACCTGTGCAACTCTGCCATCTGCGCGGCCGCTGATGAGGTGCTAACACTCTGGAGCTTCGCCTTGGCCCTCAACGAACCCATTACCGAACCTGGCGCCTACCACTTGGGTAACCTGGCGCCCCCGGATCCGGTATCCCACGCGGCTGGCCGCGCGTTCCAGTACGCCAACAATGCATGGGACTTTGCGGTCAACCACATGGGCCTCGATTCGGGCCAATTGGGTGACGTGACCGTGCGCATCCCGTTCCTAGAGGACGACGCGGCAGCGTTCTTCGTCGGTGCAGAGGACACCATCTACCTAGGCCTGGCATCGATGCCGGAAAGCCCCGATGTAGTCGCCCATGAGTACGGCCACTTCGTCATGGACAAGCTCTATGACGACCTGTATGACCCCAGTTTCGGCGGCACCCACTACTTGTGCCAGGACAACCAGGACCCCGGCCTATCCTGGAGTGAAGGCTGGGCGAACTACTTCGGCGCCCGTGCCAACCGGGAGGTCGTCGCACCCGGAGCCGACGGCGACACGCTCCTGACCCAGGCGGGCGTGTTCTCGCTACCCATGGAAGACCGGGCTTGCCCCACCAGCATCGCGGGTTACGACGACGAAGTCAACGTCGCCCAATTCCTGTGGGATCTGCGGGACGCCGAATCGGAATCCCTCCGGTCAACGCGCCTCGGCATCCCCGGAGTCGACAACACGGCGCTCGACCACGCCGTCATCGTCGATGGCCTGGTTCACTGCTACGATGCCAACCTTGGCGACTACTTCAACGGCCTCGACCCTGACTCGTTCTCGCCAGCCTGCAACTGGGACACGCTGGGCCACGATGTGTGCGGCTTCGTCAAGACGGCACTCTGGAACAGGATCGACGTCAACACACGACCCGTCACGACGGTCACCCAGCCCGCCGCAGGCACCGTCTCCGGCGTGTTCACCGCCGCGGCCACCGTCGAAGACCCCGACTGCCCAGACATCCTGGGCGTGCAGTTCGGCCTCTTTCGCAACTCCGACTGTACGGGGCGAATCGACATCGTTGGCGTTGACCGCCAAGCGCCCTTCGAGATCGAGATCGACTCCGAGCGGTTTGGCAACCTGCCCGAGGTCTGGGTCTGCGCCCGCGCCCACGACAACCTGCACGGCGGGTCGTGGGCTTCAGCCCGAGGCCCGGTTGAATTCGTCAACGGACCCAGTTGACCTGGCTCGATGCCAGCGCGACGCTCGGCACTCCAAACCCTTCCGGCGCTAGGCGCCTCCAGGCTTTGCAATGGAGGCACAAGGCGCGGGCAAGCCGCGCCTCGTGCGGCACGAGAAACCCTTCCGGCGCTGCGCGCCTCCAGGCTTTCTAGTGCAGGGAGCAGGATTCGAACCTGCGAACCGCTAAGGAATGGATCCTAAATCCATCGTCGTTGGCCGCTTGACTATCCCTGCGGGGGGGTGGCGTGTGGGGTTGAGGGTGCAGGCTGGCTGCGGGTTCCTAAATCCATCGTCGTGGCCGTCGGTGCCGTGGCGCCGGCGGCTGGATGGCGGTGCGAAGCACCGTTGGATTGGCCGCTTGAAGGTTCCTGCCTGGTTGAGGTTCCAAGTGGAGCAGTTGGGCCGGGGAGGTCTGGGGGCTTGGTGGCACCCAGGGGGCCTCGTGTGAGCCGTTGGCTCAGTGATGCTTTGCCCAGTTGTAACTGCGCAGCTTGGCGGTGGCGCCGTAGCCACAGGAGGCGCAGCGCTTCTTCTGAAGGTGGTAGGCGTGGCGGCCGCAGCGGCGGCACCGGATGTGCGTCTTGTGGCCGCCGCGCATGGAGGGGGTACCGGTTCCCATGTGATTCGCTCCTTGAGGGCCGCTCTAAGGCAGCCTCGCAGGGCGCTGCGACATGGGTCTCTCTTATGAGGGTTGCGGGGGCTCGGCGCTTTTCGTGGCCTGCGGGGTGGCGGCGCGGGTGGTGCCCTCGGTGTCGTGCGGCTGCCGGGTGTGGGGGTACTTCGAGCAGCCTATGTGTTGGGCCTGCCTGCCTGGCTTGTGTCTGAGTTGCGCATCCGAAAGCGGGCCCGGTTGAAGATCAAGCAGGCGCGGGCGTTGAGGGATGAGCTACGCAGTGTTTTAGGCGATATCGAGCTGTGGCCCGATAGCGCTGCCGTTGAAGTTGGCGAACTGCCCGACTATGGCGTGATCGTTGTGGACAACGTCGTCATGGGACTGGAGCAGGATGGGCGCCACTTCCTGTCGGTGCGGGGCCTGCTCAAGTACCGCCCCCAGGCCCGGTATGTGACGGTGGACATGGGCGCCGTGCGCTTCGTGCACAACGGCGCCGATGTCATGGCTCCAGGCATCGTCGACGCCGACCCGGATCTGGTCGAAGGCGACTGGTGCTGGATCCGGGATGAGCGCAACAAGCAGCCCTTGGCCGTTGGTCGGTGCATGATGCCCGGGGCCGACATGGCAGCGACGACGAAGGGCAAAGCGGTGCGCAGCGTACATGTGCTGGGCGACGCGCTGTGGGATCTGGATTCCTGATTCGGCGATTCGGCTGGTGCCTATCCGATAGCGGAAGGCTTTACCACATTCGAGGCGTGGCGCCGCTCGGGATGCACAATGGGTTTGAAGTCGCTTTTCACGCCGAAGGCTGAAGCCCGGCCGCCTCGCGCCGCTGCCGGCGAGGACTACATCGATCTGGATGACCACCTTTCGGACACCGAGTTGTTCGATGCAACAGCCACGATGATGGTGCGCGTTGGGGAACTCAGCCGTTACGATGAGCTGCGGGAGTTTGCCAACTACGTGTACAAAGGCAACCTGCTCTTGCTGGACTTCTCGGCTGTCGAGAAGGATGAGATCGTCCTGCGTCGCGTGATCACCGACCTGAAGAAGCTGGTGGCCGATATCAACGGCGACATCGCGGGCCTCGGCAAGACGATGATGATCATTGCGCCAACGGGCGTCAAGATCGACCGGAACAAGGCTCGCGGTGGCTTCTAGGCCACCTGGTTGACTGTTCTCCCTTAGCGGGCAGCACGATTGCGGCGGGCTCTAAGTAACGCGGAGTCGCCGCAATTGCGAGTGCCGCTTGCTGCGCCGTGTTGATCTTCGCCCGCTTGGCGGGCGGCTCGATCCAAGCAAGCGACCAAGCTTAGCCCAGCAGCTGCGCCAGCGTGGCACTGGCCACCCGCGCGCCGATCCAGATTCAGGACGTGCCAACTTCAGCTTCCAGCCACGGGCACCATTTCCAACGTCCTGGCCATGAAACTGTAGCTCAGCTCGGCGTCGCTGGAGCCAAAAGCATGGAGCATGCCCCAGTTGCCCTCCGAAGGGGTCTCTGAAACGACCAGCTCGTCGGCCACCTCGGACGGGCATTCCCGGTTGATGGTGTAACCATCGCCGCCGGAGCCCGTTGCAATGGTCGGAAGACTCTCGGCTGGGCCAAGAGCAAAGAAGACTGGGCCGGCCTCGTTGCAGGACATCGTGACGCTCAGGTACAGATCCGTGGCCGGAGGAATCGTGTAGGTCTTGGGTGGGCCAGTGGTGGCGCCCGAGAGGGTGCCTTCATCGATCACCTCGTACGTCCAGGTGGCGATTTCGCCGGTCCAGCCGGCCTGGAAGTCGCTGATCTTGACGCTCTGGGGGTCGGTCCCGTTCTCGTCATAGAAGGTCAGTTCACTGAACCACTTCAGGCTCGGGTCGTAGGTGTACTCGATGCGAACAACCTCTGCCTGGTGGGCCTGCATGCGGAACGATCCGTCGGGTTGTTCGGATGCCACGACGCGGTAGTCGTTGCCATCCCACTGGGTGGCCCATTGGCGTCCGTCCTCCAGCGGCCAGTCGAAGAACTGCACGCGCGCGCTGCCCTGGCTGCCCGCCAGATCGGATTTGCGTTGCGGCCCCATCATGCTGACGGGCTCCATCTCGTTGAACCACGCCGTGCCGGGGTCGTTGGACCCAATGATGTAATCCGTGGCCGTCTGGCCGGTGACCACCAGTGTGTAATCGCCCCACGGGGCCTTCCAGCTCCATGAATCGCCGACTTCCCACGTCGGTGGCCCCAGGGTGCTAGTCACTTCGGGGGGTGTCTCGTCTTCGGGCGCACTGGCCGGGGGATCGTCGGCGCAACCCGCCATCAGGAAGCAAGCCAGCACCAGCCATGCCTTGGGCTGCACAGTCGTGCAGGCATACCCATGGGCATGAACGTTCCCGCCCTCGCCGCCGGAGCGTCCCATACGCTTTTTTCCTTGCCCGAGTCCCATCGGCCCCGTGCCCCGCACGATTCTCGATGAGGCCAAATGCCCCGCCTGCGGAGCAGCAGGCCTGGAGTACAA
>JBFJVP010000243.1:0-4901 GCA_041624075.1 Thermoplasmatota archaeon
CTCCTGTTGATCCCCCATCACACCTTTCGTAACGTTACCCGTTACGCTAGTTTTTTGGCAGGCAATTGTGCGTTTTCTCCCAAGATCAAATGTCGTTGAAACACTGTCGCGGCCAAGGTACTAAGCCCACAGATTTGTCAGGTAGAGTTTGGGCACGGCCTCATCGGCCTGGAGTGCTCGCGGCTCTATCATGCTCCGGTGGCCATGGGACTGAGAGATCGACCCTCGAAGCCATCGGAATTGAACCGCGCCGTTCACCCCCATTCGTGATCTCATGACCGAATCAACCCGACAGGACGTGCAAGCGATTCGTCTGCCCGATGGAGGCCCCAAGGATGAGCCGCGTCGCGACGATGCCTTGGATGCGCTGTACACATGGCGGCGTTTGGAAGAAACGACCGACAATTTGGCACTGATCTACCACGAGAATTCGAAGCGGTATGCGGCGCCGGAAGCAACCGGCCAGGGAGGTTCTTTCTGGAGCTCCAGCCAAACCGTTCCAGCAGATCAGGAATTGCCTGTTAGCGTAAGTGCAAATCGGCTGCCGCCCGATTCCGCCGGCGTTAACAAACTTGCCCCGTTTCACCCAGATCGCCTGTCCGCGTCTCTCGGAACAATCCTGCAGGCGCGACGCTCGTGTCGACAATTCCTGCCGAGGCCATTGGCGACGACCGATATCGCCGATCTCTGCCATGCAGCTTATGGCGTCACCCACTGGGAGGACGTAGGTGGCCTGACAACCTACCTCCACACGGTGCCATCGGGTGGCCGGCGGTACCCCCTGGAAGTCTACGTCGTTTGTTTGTCGGTTGACGGGCTCTCGCCCGGCGTTTAC
This sequence comes from Thermoplasmatota archaeon, assembly GCA_041624075.1. GTDB lineage: Archaea > Thermoplasmatota > E2 > JACPAO01 > JAHFTW01 > JBFJVP01. Next base: position 836 of record JBFJVP010000243.1, read on the forward strand.
CATTACCGCCCAGAGCCGCACGTGCTGGAATCGCTTCGGCCTGGCGACCACCGTGACCGTCTCCGGCGCGCGTTGCTTGAGAACCCGGCTACAAGGACCTGTTCCGCCGTGTTTGTCATCAGTGCCGTCTGGCACCGCAACATGGACAAGTATGGCGAGAGGGGCTACCGCGGGATCTTGCTCGAAGCAGGCGCAGCCATGGAGCACTTGGCACTTGGCGCACAAGCACTTGGGCTCGAGAGCATTGCATTGGAGGGCATCGATTCCATGCTGGATGATCTTGTGGAAGCCGATGGCACCCGGGAAGGCACACTCATCGCAGTGGCCGTAGGCGCCCCGCCGACGGCGCAGACTACACGGATTCCGGGGGACGTGAGCAGCAAACGAGGGCCACCAGTTGCTAGGGGGGAAGAATGAGCGAACGGGTGGTGGTCGTATCGGAGCTCGAAAAGTCCTACGGGCACGACAAGGTTGTTGACTCCCTGTCATTCGAGGTGCCTCCGGGGTGTATCTTCACCCTGGTTGGTCCAAATGGCGCTGGAAAAACGACGACGACCCGGATGCTGATCGGTGCACTTCGCCCCGACGCAGGGGAAACCCGGGTTCTGGGGTTGGACCCGACCCGCGATGGGCACCTCCTGCGCGAACGGATCGGCGTGCTTGGGCAAAGTTTCTCTTTCTATGATCGTTTGACGCCCCGCGAAATCCTGTCATACTTTGCATCACTCTACCGGCAGCATGTCGACACCGGGCAACTGCTGGACGACTTGAGCCTGGCGGAGATAGCCGACCGACCGTTTCGCTACTTGAGCGGGGGGACTCGCCGCCGAGTGGGGTTGGGCTGCGCGTTGGTCAATGACCCCAGCGTGCTCTTTCTCGACGAACCAACGACGGGCGTCGATCCCATTGCCCGACGCGAGATTTGGGAGATCCTCGAAAAACTCCGGCGGCAGGGAAAATCCATCTTCCTGACCACTCACTACATGGACGAGGCCCAAAAGTTGTCCGATGTCGTCGGGGTTCTCAACCACGGCCGCCTCATTGCCAGTGGACATCCCGAGGCCTTGCTGAGCCAATACGGAGTTTCGCGGCAAGCCGTGCTACGGGGCCTGAGTCCTGCGGATTGCGTGCGGCTTGGCACACGGTTCCCGCAAGCGGTGCGCGGCGCGTCGGGCGAAATGGTCGTGCCTGCGGGCGCGCATCAACTGGGTATCCTCGTCAATGCCTTGGATCAGCTCGGAATCGAGGCACCGGAATTGGTGATTCGAGAGTCGAGCCTGGATGACGTGTTCATCGCCTTGGCCAGGGACGGCACGGCGCCGCGCGTTGAACCACAAAAGCCAGCCGCTGAGCAAAACGTCAACCAGAATCGCTCCGGGGGCAGCGAGGTTATGATACCGGCACACGAGACCCAGGTTTCGCCGGTTCCTCTGCGTCAGGGGGGTCAGAAATCGTGAACCTGCGCCGGCTGTGGGTTGAAACTGGCTTGGCCTTGCTTGTATGGCGCCGCTACAGTACTCAAATGCTGATGGGCTTCGTGATGCCCATCATGTTCCTGCTGTTGCTGGGGTGGACTGCCGGCCTCAGCGAGCCAGAACCCTTCTATCTCGTGGACGAGGATCGAAGTCCAGAATCTGCCGCCCTGGTTGCCAGCCTGGAGGCACTGGGCCTGGAACCGCTTGCACCGCACGCCGAGATCGCCTTCGATCAGGCCGAGGACTGGATGGGGGCTCAGGCGGCGGGTAACCTGGCCTGGATTCCTGAAGGGTTCGGGGCAACCGTCAGGGACTACTCGGGAGGCAACGAGTCGGTGCCAGTCGTAACAGTCATCCGGGCGGGCGTGAGTCGGGACGCCCCGTCGGCCATCGCAGCCATGGTGGAGGCATCTGTGGTTCGCCAGTTGGAATCTCAAGCGGCTGGGGCGCGCTTGCCCACGGTTCAGGTCTTGACAACCGGCGACGCGCCGCCGGCCTACCTGGATTTCCTCTTCCCAGGAATGATTGGTCTGGGAATGCTTTCAGTTGGCCTGTTCGGAGCGGTGGGCGCCGTGGCGTCCGCGCGGTCCCTGGGAGTGCTATCCAAGATGCAAACAACTCCCCTCACCCGGGCCGAATGGATGGTGGCCCGGATGGTGAGCCAGATCTTGATCACGCATTTGGCCGTCATGGCGGTTGTGATTGTGGGCTGGCTCGCGTTTGGACTGTTTCTTCCGGTCACACCCCTAACCGTCGCGACGACGGTTACCGGTGCGCTCGCCTTGTCGGGCATCGGGGTCCTGTTGGCCGGGTGGCTGCGCGACCCGGCCATGGCAAGCCTTGTTTCCAATCTCGTCTACATTCCCATGATGTTCTTTTCGGGAACTTTCTTCCCCATTAGTTCCATGCCGTCATGGGCCGCGTACATAACACAGGGCCTTCCCCTGACTCACGTGACCGCAGGGTTGCGCAGCGCAGGCACTCCCGGGGAGGAGGCCGCTGCCGCAGTCAGCGCATTGATCCTGCTGTGCTTCGCGATTGTCTCAATAGGGCTCGGATCTCGGCTGATCGACTGGGGAGATCACTGAGGATGGTAGCAAACATGAACAAAATCCAACTGAAATCTGGCAGCGCGCTGATGATCTTGGCCATGACCTCCTTGGCTGCCCTGTCGGGCTGCACAACCGGCGGCTCCGGGAGCGATCCGGACGACGTTAACGTCGTTACGGATCCATCGGACTTCTCCTACGTTTCAAATGCGACCCGGGCAGGGGCACGGGCGCACATCCACGATTATTGGAGCGGCCAGTCCGTCCTTTACGTCATCAACGCGGAGAAGGAGCACGGATGGATTTGGCACACGTCGGCCGAGGGACAGGACGCAACATTGGCCTTTCGGCCCCCCTCAGGAAGCATCATTCCACTGGGTGCAGCACTGGTCAACGTGACGGTGGAGTGGCGAAATCTCCGGCAATCGGCAACGCAGATCCACGGCGAACCGTTCGAACTGTGGATCAAGACGGCGGCCGATGCCCAGCCGCACTACGTGGCGGATCTCGTAAATGGAGTCCCCACCACGTTTGAGACCAACAATTCACTCAACGATATTCCGCACCAGCAGTTGTCGGCGTGGAGTTTTGTCGTGGTTGTCCCAGACGCTATGCAGCTCCCTGATGGCAACTACCATTCATCCTGGGATTATATGGTGAACATGAGCGTCACCGCCACCCGTGGCCACAGTATCCCGCCGTTTCCGCCTCACCCGGATTTGTGGGGCGATGAGAGGCAAAAGGGCGTAATTTCGCTGGATGTACCCTATTTCAGCTGGGGTTACCTGGAAGATCGCCGCGAGTGCATGCCATGCGACAATGTGGCTGATGTTATTGACCGGTTTGGACTCTCGGATGGCGCGTTGATTCCCCCTGATGTGGACTACGTGCAGGTCTTCGTGGAGCATGACACGGATGACGCGACGGTACCGGCTGCGCCGCTGAGCTTGATGTACCACACGAGTCACAGTTGGCAATGGCAGGACGCGCCGGTGTTTGACCAGTCGGGCGGAGTGGTTGAATACCGCATACCGGTCGAAGGAAGAGGTGACAGTCCCTATGCCAATCAAAGCGTCTGGGAGTTCGGCTTCCGCATGGCGGATGAGGGCCCAGGGTATCATCACTCGGAGGGTTCGCTCCGCGTGGAGGCCGTGATCCATCGTCTTGCGGGGCGCTGACCGTACGTTCCTCCATCTCCCGTGCACGGATTCGTCGGGCATGCTGCGGCCGGCGGGGATCTATCTCAGGCTGCCGGCTTGGTCCTTGCTGGAGACGTCGGCAATCAAGTCGGTACTTACCAGCAAAGGTGCCCGCACGGCCGCGGCGTTGCCGTCGGCTGGGCGTTGTTGGCAGGCAGTCCTAGGGGGCGAGGCGAAGGCCAGGGCCGTGATTTGCGGGGTTGAAGCCCCGGGTTGGCCTTTCGGCTGGTGCGCCTGTGACATGCCCTGCCTATGTCATGACTCTCGGCGTCACAACCCTCGTCTTGGGGTTGGGGTCCCATTCGACGACGGCGTTGCCGGTGCCGATGACGGTGCCGTATCC
>JBFJVP010000244.1:0-4889 GCA_041624075.1 Thermoplasmatota archaeon
ACCGCATCTGCCCTTGGCACAGGCATCTGACCGGCCAAAGGGCTGGCGGCTTCGACTGACCAGCCGGCCAGACTACCGGTATCGGTGGGCCATTTCCTGGATGCTCGTGGCATCCAGCGCCAGGATGAGGTTGTAGCTCGCTTCCACGATCGTGGCTAGGCCAGCCTCGAAGTTGGCGCGGCCACCAACGAAGTCGTACACGAAGTCCACTGTGTCCCCGGGGCGGTGGTACTCGGGGTAATCTGCGGCGTGGCGGCCCCCGGCGAACCGGTAGATGGGCACGCCAGCGTCACGGAAGCGCCGCTCGTCCGAGTTGCGGTCGTGGGTGTCCAGGACCTCGACGCCCTCCTCCGGGTATCCCATCACGCCGTTGAGCAAGTCGCTGCCAAAGGGCTTGAGGTACGGAACCGCTTCTGCATCTCCAGTCATGAGGTACGCCTTCCACTCGTGGCCGGGATAGTTGATGCCAGTCATGTCATACCCGATGACGATGTCATAGACATACGGCTCATCCCCCTCCAGCACCACGTCCTCGACGTAGCGCTTGGAGGCCACCAAGCCCATTTCCTCGGCATCGAAGAAGATGCACGCGATGGTGCGACGAGTCTCCACCTTGGCTAGCGCCTCGCAAATGGCCATCTGCGCCGCCACGCCACTGCCATCGTCGTAGGCGCCCTGGATGGTGGCAGCCTGGGTGTCGTAATGACTCACCAAGCCGATGCGGTGGTTCGGCAGCTCCGTGCCCACGCGCGTGGCAACGATCGCATCGATCTCAAGGGGCGCAGCCGAGGGCAATTGCTCTCCAGCGACTTCCCCTGGATATGTGCGGAGCTCCACGTCAAAGCCGATCTGCTTCATGGCTTCGATGATGTGGTCGCGTGCCCGGTCATTGTTGGGCAGGTACGCGTCGCGCTTCACATAGGTCGTGACGTAGTTCTCCCACCAGTCCACCGATTCGGCGACATTCCATTCAATGGGGGGAAGCCCCACGGCAACTTCTTGCGCCAAGTTGAGGCGCGGGGGCTGGGCGTCGTCCACGCAGCCCGCCACCAGAATGACCAACAGCACCAGGGCACTTCTCATGCTTCTACCGCACCAGCCGCACCTCTTCAGTTTTGGCGCATGCAGGCACTCCACGCGGATCCCAGCAACCCCAGGAGCAGCCCGGCACGGCCTGGCAGACCAGTGCCTGACCAGACCCGCCGCAGAGTGAAGCGCCCCCTGGCTGCATCACCGGAGTGCCGCTCATATACAACCCCGGTTTCGCCGCCGCATGGCGGGCTTCGTTCGGAACCTCCTCACGTTGGTTACCGGCGTTCTCTGGATCTACAGTTACACCACCCTAGGCGCCATGATGGCCATCGCAGCCATTCCTGGCTGGCTCATGGCCCGGTGGGCGTGGAACCTCGACCTCGCCGTCAGCGGTCCAGCCATCTTGACCACCATCGTCGACGGGGCCGTTGGCATCTACTTCAGCATCCTCGCGTTCTTCGTCTTCGGCGTCGTGTTGATGTTCGTCCTGCCCACCGTGCGAATGATCTTTTGGTGGTGGAAGCCCCACGTCGGCGAAATCCCGCTGCATTCGTTCAGGGTTTGGCCCTGGTACAACGTCAACGGCATGCAATTCATGTTCAACACGGTCTTCGGCCGCTTCGCCCGGCCCACCACGCTGTACCCGGTGTTTCTGCGCATGATGGGCGCCAAGATCGGCAAGCGCGTCGTGTTCAACACGCAGCACGTCTACGACTTGGACCTCCTCACGGTTGGTGACGACGTGGTTATCGGCGCCAACGCGTCCCTGTTGGGCCACGTGGGCGAAAAGGGCAAACTGGTGCGGGCACCCATCAAGATCGGCAGCAAGGTCACCATCGGCCAGTACACCAACATCTTCCCCGGCGTCACCATCGGCGACAATTGCCATGTCGGTGCCATGAGCATGATCCCCAAGGGCGCCACACTGGACTCCAACGCCATCTACGCAGGCGTCCCCGTGAAGAAGATCCGCGACTTGGCGCCGGGCGAGAAGGTCACCAGCGACGACACCAGTTCCACCACGGGCGGCAAGCCATAAGCCCCCGCGCGAACAGCCCAGCCCACCGCTGGGGTTTTGAAGGTGCAAGTCCACCAGCACCCATGTCTGGAACCAATGCCATGCTGATGGCCGCCTTGATCGGCCTGGCCGGCGCAGGCGGCGTGTACGGCATCGCCCAATGGATCGACAGCCGGCCGGAGTCGCCAGAGCCAGAATCAAGCCTCGCGCCCGACGACCCGCTGCTGTTGTGGCCGTTTTTGGCCGCAGAAGCGGATCAGAACCAGACCACGAGCTTCGTCTTCGTCGCCGCCGACCCGTTGGCCCATAACTTGAGCCTGCCCGCGGGCGCCCGGTGGCTATCGGAAGACATCGGGATCGTAGACGTGCCCACGCCAGGGGAGTGTCACATCGAAGGCGCCGAGTGCCCGTCCGTCACGGTTGCCCCCGATGGACCGCGCTTTGGCCGCGACGGCTACAACGCCACCGTGATCCGGTTTTGGGCATTTGACACCCAGGGGCGCCTGTTTGCGACCAATACGCCCACCATCGACACGGATGTCTACGAGCTGCACCCCCAGTTCCAGCCGCTGCCCCGCGGCGCTTGGTACCTCGGCACGGGAGACGCTCCGAACGGCACCCAGAACCTTCCCATGTTCAAGAGCCAGGCGCGGGCCCTGCTGGACGGCTTGCCCCAAGGGGGCATCGCTACCACGATCACCAACCAATTTGAATGGTACATGGGCGACTCCTTGGTTATGACTGCCCGAATCGACGGGCTGCGCCACGCGCCGTAGCCACCGAGCCAACGGTGCGACGGGCGGGCCCGCCGCCCTTTTGACCAGCCATCGGCATGGGGCCGCCATGACTGAGTTGGAAGCCGTCAAGACCCCGACCCGGCCCGTGCTGGCTGGCGCCGAGCGCAGCCTGCAAGTGGAATACGCGATCCGGGACGTGGTGCTGCCCGCCCGCGAGATCGAGAAGCAAGGCCACAAGGTCCTGAAGCTCAACATCGGCGACCCCATCGCGTACGGCTTCCAGCCACCGGAGCACATGATCCAGGCGCTCTACGAGGCAGCCAAGGCCGGACACAATGGCTACTCGGCCAGCGAGGGCGACCCCGAGTTGGTGGACGCCATCGTGGCCAGGGAGCGCCGCCGCAACGGCATCGATTACGGCGTCGACGATGTGATCGTTGGCAACGGCTTGGGCGAAGTGATCCAGATGCTGTTCGGAGCCGCCATCGTGCCCGGCGATGAGGTGCTCATCCCCGGCCCCACCTACCCGCCGTATGACTCGCTGGTGAAGTACTTCGGCGGCAAGCCCGTCTACTACCGGACGGTCGAGGAGGAAGACTGGCAGCCGGACGTGGATGACGTTCGCGCCAAGATCAGCGCCAAGACCAAGGCGGTCTGCCTGATCAACCCCAACAACCCCACGGGCGCCCTCTACTCCGAGTCAGTGGTCAAGCAGTTCGCAGACATCGTCGGCGAGCACCAGAACCAGTGCTTCCTGATCTCGGACGAGATCTACGACGAGATGACGTTCGACGGCACCCAAGTTGCGAGTGCCACGACGGCGCCCGACGTGCCCATGGTGACGCTCAACGGAATGAGCAAGGTGTACCTGGTGCCCGGCTGGCGCCTGGGCCACTCCTTGTGGAACGATCCGACGGGCAGCCTGGCCCAGATCAAGGAGGGCATGCTCAAGGTGGCACGCAATCGCATCTGCGCCAGCAGCATCGCCCAGAAGGCTGCGGCTGCGGCGCTCAACGGACCCCAGGATCACATCAAGGCGGTCAACGACACCCTGCGCCCCCGCCGCGACTTCGCGGTGCGTCGGCTCAACGAGATCGAGGGTATCAGCAGTGCCAAGCCGGACGGTGCATTCTACGCATTCCCCCGCATCGATGCCCTCGCTGATGCCGCGCCCGGCAGCGCGCCGTGGAAGAACGACAAGCAATTCGTGCTGGACTTCCTTGCCCAAGAGAAGGTCTTGGCCGTGCACGGCAGCGGCTTCGACCCCACCTACGGCAAGGACCACTTCCGCATCGTGATCCTGCCCAACGAGGAGATCCTGGCCGAGAGCTTCAACCGCCTGGAACGCTTCATGGCAAAGCACACCGCCTAACGTGGGGCGCCCTAGACTCCCGCGAGGCTGCAAACGCCTTACAAGGGCGCGTCATCGGGAAGTCCTACGATGCAGTCTCTCCGATGGCCGGCCCGCGCTGGGCGGCGTGCGTTCACATGCCTGATTGTCTTGGTTGGCGCGCTTGTTGCCGGGTGTGCCGAAAGCCCCGCGACCCAATCGCTGACGGAAGTGACGTTTTCGCTCACGCTGCGAGACCCCGCCAGTGGCGACATCATCATTGGCAATGAAACCGGCCTGCCTTTGGAGAACTTCACGATCACGGCCCTCGCCGGCGCGCCTTCCGGCCTGGACGCGGCATTTGACGCCAGGTTGGCGGCGGCCAGCCCGGGGGAGGTGATCGAGGGCACGTTCCAGCTCGCCGATTTTTCTGGTGAGATCGGCAAGGAGCACACCTACGGCCCGTCGCCAGCCGTGAGTTCTATTGGAAGGGCGGATTTTGTCGCCTACATCGGCGAGCCGGAAGTGGGCATGGTGTTTGCCATGCCTCAGTACTACAATGCCACGGTCGAGGCGTTCGACAATGAGACCGTCACGTACCGGATCACGCCCGAGCCTAACCAGCGAGACCCGGTTGACGCCGTTGGGGCCATCCTCGTGACCACGGTGGAGGGCGACAACATCACGCAGCGTCTCGAACCCAACGTGGGATCGACGTTCGTCATTCAGCCTGTACCCGGCGCGCCGGGCCCACTGGGGCTGGTGGCCGGCG
>JBFJVP010000245.1:0-4885 GCA_041624075.1 Thermoplasmatota archaeon
CCACGCAGCATCGGCTTTCTCGCCTGGTCGATGAAGGGCTTGTCCAGGTGCGCTTCCAGGGGCGGCGCAACCTGTATTCGGCGCGGCGGCGGGCACCGGTTCCGTCTGCATCCTAGCAAACTGGCGCATGGCCGCCGGCATGCGATCGCTTCCAGTGCTGGCTGACGGGTGCTGTAACACTGGGTGGCCAGGGATCTTGAGTCCTTGGGACCATGTGGTTGCCCTCGGGGGGCCGCCGCGCCGATCTACACATCGAGAGTTGCCTGCCCCTTCGCCGGCGTTCCCTTGGGCTCGGGCAGTTTGGGCGAGTCGTTGGCGGTGGAGTTGACGGCGGGGCGCACTTCGTGCATTGCGAGGACGCCGGGCGCCGCCGGAGCCGCCAGCGCCAGGACCGCGTCGTGGTCCTTGGGGTGGAGCCATGCCTGGGCGTCGGCAGCCTCGATGATGACGGGCATGCGGTCGTGGAGGGGTTCGATGAGGTGGTTGGGTGGGCAGGTGACGACGCTGGCGCACCGGCGCGACTCGCCGTCGATCTTGCGAAACCCTGTTAGGGCGGCCAGGAGCAGGGGTTCGCCGTCGCTTCGATGGATGAAGTGGGGCGTGGATTTTTTGCCGCTGCGGCGGTGCCACTCGTAGAAGCCTTTGACGGCGAGCAGGGCGTGGTGTTGGCCGATGAGTCCCCGCCACATGGGGCTTTCAAAGGCGCTTTCGATGCGGGTGTTGAAGACGCCGTTGGGCCGTTGGGGGATGGGGAAGCCCCAGCGGGCGATCTCCATGGTGTTGCCTTCGCGGTGGCCTACGACGAAGGGCAGGTGGCTGGCTGGGGGCACGTTGTACCGGTTCTTGTGGAGCACGCGGGCGACCTCCGGGTCTGCCTCGGGCTCATCGACCAGCTTGCGCAGGAGTCGGCCCGTCTTGGCGTCCCAGACCCACACGATGCGGCCGCACACAGTCAGGCATGGCAGGCTGGCTCTTGGGACTTGGCTCCTGAGCCTTTTGGCCAGCCGAACGACTATCCTTGCATCAGGTAGAGGACAGTCAGGGTGGCGGCCAGGCAGAGCACCACGATGGTGATTGCCGTGAGCCACACGAGGGGGGTCTGGGTGGCCTTGGCGTCGTGGGGAAGCCGGGCGGCCGTGGCTGCTAGCACCTGGGCGGAGACGTCCGGCGTCGTTTCGACGCATAAGGGGTAGCTCCAGGCGCGGCGGCGTCGCAGGAAGATGACGGCACCAAACTGTTGGCGCAGGTTGCCAGGTATGTGGCTGAGTCGGGCACCGAGGCGGTTGGGCGCCACGTGGTCTTCGTGCAAGGCGTAGGCCGTGAAGGCGTGCCAGGGGTGCCGCACGGGTCGGCGTCCGCGGCGCCACTGGACGAGGCCGGACGGTGTCAGTGTCCACTTGACAGACCGCTGGGCACTCGTGGCGGCGATCCCGACCGCCGACCCCAGCACGATCACGGCAAACAGGGCCGCGGTTTGTTTAGGCGGCCCCATCACGGCCGCCATCAGGGAGCCCATGAGGGCGACTGCAATAGCCCAAAGGGCCGCCACGGTCCGTTTGCGTCGATGTGCCTTTGTGACCACCCAGGTGATGGGCCTGGGTGGCACGGGTGGTTCAGTCCCCCCGTCCACGCTCGCATCATGCGCGGGCTGCTTATAGCTCGGCGGCGCCAACCTCGTGTCGCGGCGGCCCCTGGCCCCTGGCGGGGCTCCCCGCGCAGTTCAAGCCACGAGGGTTCAGATCGGTTATGGGGATCGACATGATCACCAAAACGCAAGCAACACGGGCCGTCGAGGCCGCATTCAGGGAGATGGCGCAGGCGTACTCAGACCGCGACGAAGTGCGACTGCGCGGGGTTTTGGGCCGCGACCTCTTTTTCTATGGCACGGGGCCGGATGAGGTTGCCCGCAGCGCGGATCAACTGGTGGAGATCGCGCGCAGGGACTGGGCCCAAACGGACGGTACTACGTTTGGTCCCCGCAAGATTCGGGCCCATGCAAACGGCAACGTCGGATGGTGCGACGCCGACGCAGATTTCGATGTCGTGGCGGGCGGCCGGCTGATGCACTTTGATGCCCGCGCAACCGCTGTCTTCCACAAGGAGGGCGGCCGGTGGCGCATGGTTCAGGGCCATGTGTCTTTGCCAGCCGCGGGGCAGGCCACGGGCCAGGCCTTCCCGCAGCCTCGGTCAGTAGCGTCGGGCCAAACCTTGGTCCACTAGGTCGGGCCCGAGCCGGTGACGCCCGGGCGGGACTAGTGCGCGAGCCGATTACGCAAGCATGGCCCAGTGGCAAACGCAGATGGGAAACATGCAAGGTCGCGGCCTCGGCACTGGAAGGCCGCACTTTCTTGGTCGCTTGATTAAACCCTGGCGCGTGTTTGGCTGGGCATGGCGCCTTCACGTCCCCCGAAACCACAGTTGCTGACTGCACTGCTGGCCCTGTGCCTAGTGCTGACCGGGTGCTCCTCTCCCACGGTAGAACCCGAGGCCCCGGATGACGACGGGGCCGACGCCACGGGCGGCCAAGCCGCTGAAGCCGATTCGCGGCCTACCTATGCACCGATTCCTGCCAACGCCCGTGGACCTGCGATTGATTCAGCCAAGGGCTATTTGGTCGAGGAGATCGAGGATGGCCTCTATTGGGTCACCGATGGCATCTACCAAGTGATTTTCCTCACCACCGGCCAGGGTGTCATCGTGATCGACGCACCACCCAATCTGGCAGCGGCCCTTCCGGCCGCCATCGCGGAGACCACGTTGGAGCCCGTGACGCACGTCGTGTACAGCCACACCCACGCCGACCACATCGCGGCGGCCGGCATATTTTCCAGTCCGACCGTGGAATTCATTGCTCACGAGGCAACGGCGGCTCACTTGGCCACCCAGAACGACCCCGGCCGCCTGGTTCCCTACGGCACGTTCGTGGGAGGCGGCCCGGTTCCTGAGCCGACGATCACGTTCGCGGAGTCCTACACGCTAACGGTTGGGTCCCAAACCATCGAGCTGCATGACCTGGGGCCCGCCCACGAGCCGGGCAACCTGTTCATCTGGGCACCGGCCCAAAAGGTGCTAATGCTCGTGGACGTCATCTTCCCCGGCTGGGCTCCTTTCTTTGATCTGGCCATCGCGGAGGACGTGCCTGCGTTCCTGGCTGCACACGAGCAGGTGCTGGAGTTTGAGTTTGAAACGTTCGTTGGCGGCCACATGACGCGCCTGGGTACACGCGCCGACGTTGAGCGCCAGCAGGAGTACGTCCTGGATCTGCGCCAGAACGCCGCCACAGCCCTGCAGACAGTCGACTTGATGGCCCTGGTCGCCGAGCTCGGGATGGAAAATCCTTGGGCTCTTTTTGGCACTTACCTGGATGATGTGGCCGTCGAATGCGCCCGGTTGACATCGGACGCCTGGGTGGGCCGCCTGGGCGGCGTGGACGTGGTCGCCCACAGCCATTGCGGCGTCATGGTGGAGAGCCTGCGGGTGGATTAACGGCCGCGGCGTGAACATTGCGTCGCCAGCCGCCGTGTTGGCTCGCGGGGGCGCTCGGAGTGAGCATCCCCGCGAGCCTGTTTCAGGGTCTTGCTAGAACATGGGCTCTTGGTCGTCCAAGATCGGTAGTTCAGCGCCCCGCGTGGCCTCCGTCACGGAAACGGCGCCCCCAGTGGGGGCCGGCACCGACAGCGGGTTGTTGCATTGGCTGCCCGCTGCCACCTCCGTGCCGTCCGCGAAGAGGTCGCCGTCCGTGTCCTCGTCAAGAGGGTCGCACCCAATTGCCACCTCGTCGCCATCGCCCACGCCATCGCGGTCGCTGTCCGCCGACAGGGGATCCGTACCCAACTCCGCCTCTTGCTCGTCGCTCAGGCCGTCGTTGTCGTCGTCGGGGTCGGCGTTGTCACCGATGCCGTCGCCGTCATGGTCCGCCCATTCGGTCGGATCCAGGGGGAACACGTCCTCCTCGTCCGGCACGCCGTCGTTGTCGTCGTCGGGGTCGGCGTTGTCACCGATGCCGTCGCCATCGCTGTCGGCCCACTCGTTGGGGTCATGGGGGAAGGCATCCTCGTCATCCGGCACGCCATCGCCGTCGCTGTCCGGGATGCACGCCGGCGAGGTTGGCTCATTGGCCAACTCACCGATCTCCGAACCGGCTAGTGCCCGCTTGTAGATGCGGACTTCGTCGATGGAGCCCTGCATGAAGAACTCGTTCTGGGTCTCGCCAAAGGTTAGGTCGATGCTGGCGTCGGGGATGACGATGCTGCTGTACTGAGTGCCCAGTGCCGCGCCGTCAACGTACAACGTGAAGGCCGTTCCGGCGCGCACGACGGCCACGTGGTGCCATTGGTGGAGCGTCGGCGACCACGCTAGCGATACGGGGTACTGGGCGCCAGTCGAGGGGCCGTTGACGTGGAATTGGAGAGATCCGCCGTTGCGGGCGAGGATCCACTTGTTGGTCGTTCCTGATCCCTCCTCGCTGGCGACGATGGGGTGATAGAGTACGCCGTAGCGGTTGTTCGGGCTGTTGGATGCGAAGCTCACCCACGCGGAGACCGTGAAGTCGGCTCCGCCCAGGGTCCAGTCAGCCGAGTCGGGGACGCTCACGTAGCCATACCCGCCGTCGAAGACGAAGCTGCAGCCAATGTAGCCGGCGCCGAAGTTGGCGGTGCCAACGAGCACGCCACTGTGGCCGTTGACAGATGAAGCGACGTTGTGCTCGCCGCTGAAGTGGCCAACGAGGGCGGCCGAGGATACAGCGGTCGACGCAGGCAGGGCGACCATCGCTAGGAAGGCGGCGACGCAGGCAGCCTGCAAGGACAGGCTCGTGTTGGTGGTTCGGGTTTTCATGATTTCACCGCGGACGGAACCGCAGCCGGGACGGAGCCGGTCGCCCCGA